>NZ_PJPV01000060.1 GCF_002864045.1 Endozoicomonas acroporae | reverse complement strand
TGGGGAGGGCCGGAGAAAGACCAGCCCTTACCCGATTTAGCCGTTCGGTTGGAAGTTCTCTATGATTTTTTCGTGAATGCACGATCTCAGAAACTTATTCATCTCAGTCATTTCTGATGTCGCATAGAAATCCAGCATCAACTGATTAAACTCTTTCTGTCGCTTTGCTGGCACATTGATGAGTGGAAACCCATGAGTAAGCAGAATACCATTCATCATGAACCGCCCCATGCGCTTGTTCACATCCCAGAAAAACTGTGCTCTTGCCATTCTCAGAAAAGCAGTAATCGCCAGATCATAAACATCGTTACAAGCAGCAACTTCAGACTCAATCTCTGCCCAGGCATGATCAAGGTCTTTAGGAGAAGGAGGTTCGTACTCAGATCCGCTGATCGTTACATTGCCAGTGCGAAACGCTCCCCACTCCAAGGCTTCCTCTTTTCCTGCAATGCTATGGATAGATAAGGCAATGTCCTTTGAAAAAGAGAACTTATTCTCAGAGACAAGAGAAAACAGATGTTTCCATGCAGCAGCCTGGTTCAAAGCCATATTTTGATCGCTGATCTTGTGACCACCAACTGTGATTCCGTCTAATAGCGTCTGAACTTCTGGTAAGGTCATTGCGACCCCTTCAAGATTTACTGCATCATAAACCAGAGAAGGAATATCCCGAACGGCAAGTTGCTTGGCCATCGCACGATTAGGGATCATTCCCCAAACTGTATCTTTTGCCGCTGTCATTTGTGCATCTCAAGGGTTGTGTTGGAATTCCTCACATTATATCTGCATGAGTTCTGATCGTCATGCCGTAGACTGTTGAGGTAGCTACTTTGAACTGGTTGACTGGTCTGGCCGAATTCTCCGCAAAGGCAAACGTGGTCGTATAACTGACGATGTACCACCTATCTTGGAGCGCCTGGGTATTGACCCAAAAGAATGGTTGGAGACTATGCGCTGGAATAATCGTTTTCACCGCGCAGTCGGCAAGCTGGCTTCGCTGAAGGCTTATGCAGAAAGCACCGGAAAATGCTGGGTTCATGGGATGCCTGTGAGTGGTGCTCTCTATCCTGCCTGATCAACGTATTTTCATTGGCTTTAATGTGGCCAGAATTTTCTGAATGCTCTTTCTTATATTGTCTTGATAGTGTCTTCTATCTGGCTGTTACTGAGTGCTTTTTATACGCTTCCTGTTTGGTATGAATGAGAAATTCTTACAGTGATCAATACTATCATTTAAAAAATGAATAAATGCCGTACTCTCTTCACTTTTTAAAAAATGGGTGACCTTTTTATTCTTCATAGAAGCAAACATAGGAAGAACCTTTCTTTTCAACTACTCCGAGTTTGGTGATAACATCTCCTTTAGAGAAACCGTGTTCTTCTGGTGTTTGCGTTTCTTTATTACCATCATTGTCATGATGTACTACCCAATTCTTAACATCAAGAATCCAAGAGTAATATCGATCTGAACTACGAATGGAACGGCCATACTTGTAGTCGTCTTTGAACATGATTTTATTGACTTGTTCTTTTCCATCTACGAAATATTTACAATACCAACTACTTTTAATATAAATCTCTTGGGCCCAAGAAACATGCATTACCGTTGAGTCAACACGCTGGACTGCGTAATATGCATCTGCTGCACTACGGATAATTTTTTCTGGTGCAGTGTCAGGATCTAGATTATCATAGTAATTGATACTAGGATGATTAGGCGACCACATATTTATCCCTATTTATAATGATTGATGAATAATACTTCGGCTTGATATTTTCTTGCAATATCTCTAACAAATCAAAGATCAGTGTAATTATTTCTAAAATTTTAATTTTTGATTCTATTTCACTTGCTCTAGTTTTAGCAGGAATTTACCAACCCTCACCAGATATCGGCATGATCTTTACGCCAGATAACGCCTGCATCAGCCGACACCGTAGGCGGTCGGCTGGATGCACTTGTTACATGCTCATTGCGATGGGTCTTGCCGTTTTCTTTTGATATAGAGGGTGTGCGGGTTCACCACCGAAATTTTGCTTCAAGCATTTAATATTCGGAATCATATTAATTACAGCTTTCGCGCGATTCATGAACGAACCATGATTTCCCCAGGCACCAATAATAATCCCTGCATCTTTGGAAAGATTTTTTAGCCATTCATCATTTTCTGGGCCAATAGGATCTATAGCATTTTTCATATCGTTTGGTTCAGTTGCTCTAAAAGCAAATAAGTTCACCATACAAAGGCCACCATAACCCCAATCTTTCGCATAGTTTATACACCTTCTAATCGTTGGGTCATCTTCAGTTTCATCCGCAGTTGAAGGATTTAAACCGATAAACATTACGAAGGATTTTTCAGCATCCCAAGTTCTCCAAAGAGCATATCGATACTTTCTACAGTCAGATAACTTTGCATCTTTGTTCATTTTTATACTCTGATGTTTGTTTGAGCATGTAACCCCTGCTTCAACGGCGAGGTCCGTTGGAAGCTGTCGTTATGTTTTTCATATGTATGATCTATCAGTTAAATCAGCAACGTTACTGTTTGGTGTGAATGCATTATTTACTGTCTTTATTAGATCAAGTAATTGATCTTCTATTTCATAAAAGTCATTTCTAGGATGTCTTTGTAATGTGATCTTAAACTCGCGCAGTGATTCGATCATATCTGTTTGGTGCTGTTTGTATAAAAAAGATCCATTTTGTGCTCTTTGAGCCCGTTCGTTAGAGGCTTCAATTGTACTGTTTAAGTTATTCATGGCATCACGATAACCATCTGATACAGTCATAACCCCTTCTTTTGAACGCTTAAAAATCATGTTATACCAATAGAAAACATCAATTGAAGATATTGATATACGATCTCTTTTATTGCTCTCAGCTAAAACATAATCACTGAATATCTGAAAGTGTGAGATATGATTATTCAATGCATTAGTGCTAGCACTATTTGTATATGTAAAGACTGCGGCTACTATGCCGCCAATAGTTGCTACAGCCGTCAAAAGCGATAAGTATGCTTGTGCAAGCTTTATCGATTCGCTGAATAATCCAAAAGTATATTTTAGACATGAATTTCTAAAACAGAATTCTTTTATGTATATTTTTTCTTCAATAACAGTGACTGCTAACAAAAAAATAAGTATGCCTAGGCCAACAAAGAATACTGTTATAAATGTTCTTGTAAAAAAACTAAGAACTTGTGATGGTTGTAGATCACTAATTTTTGTCATAAAGCGGTTTTATCTCTTTGAGCCTATCTCTTAACTCACTAGCAATAACATCAAACCTTCGTTGCAAGACATTTAGCCGATCATGAGCTCTATAAAATCTCTTATAATACCAGTAGCTCGAACCTTTACTTTGAAAATCTCTCTCTAATCTTTCAATAGATGCCCGAGTTCTTTCAATATCTTTTCTTGATGGTAATGGTGGTATTTCTATCAACTTTTTCAGAAGGGCTTCGTGTTTTTCATGACCAATACGCTTAAGTTTATTAACTCTTCCGATGCAACGGTTGTAGTCTTTCCGATAAGCAAAAGTGGTTCTATATCCTGGTTCTGATGATAACTTAGATATGTTGTGAACGGCTGCACGTATTTTTCTTACTTCGTCAGATGGAAGTCTTGGAGTATCGAAATTTACTCGAAGGCCGTGTACAGTTAACGGCTCCATTGAAATATAGTAAGGTCTTGTCTTTTCGATATTTAATGGTAAGTCTCTTTCATAAAGCATATTTTTGATATGAGAGAGAGCAGCATCAAAATTATAATTCGATACTTTTGAAGATACTGTTATGTCATCCACCAGTCTGGTGTAAATTAGATTCTTGCGTTGTAATCTCTTAACAATTTTGTGTTCCATATTCCACAAAGATAAGCAAGATATATAGCTTGACGTTAGAGCCCCTTGAACGACATTTTTATTATGGCAGCAAATCTTTGTTAGGGCTTTGGAAACGTCATCAGGATACTTTAAAAAAACGTGGAAAATCTCAAAAACGTAATCTTCGTGAATATTGTCAAAGAAATCCTTTATATCAACTTTTAGTAAGCTTTTAGACTGACAGTGCTGCCTTGCACAATTTATGTAATCACGATTTAATATTATATCTCCATTACCGTCTAGATCGTTTGGAAGTGTGCCATAAAGATAACTTGGCCATTTTACTAATTTTGTAAATATTCTTTTATTAATTCTTCTTTGTATTTTTCTTAATAAATGGTGTGGTTTAAATACATGCCTAATAGCACCGTTGCTTTTAGGAACGGTCTTTTCGGTATACTTTTCTGATTCAGGAAGATTTAAAGCTTCATTTAACTCATCAACTGATATGTTTAGAGCTTCGCAGAGATTATCTAATGAGCTAATGCTTTTAGAATTGATTTTTTCAGGTTTTAGGATTTGATACATGGTCTTCAAATTAAACAATAAAGGCTTGGCCAACCCATACCCAAGGGCTTGAGAGACATTGTTGCATTCACTGCTTGATCTGTAGTATCTGCCAATGTCTCTCTGGCCAAGCCTATCGTCCGATGCTACTCCGGGTCCGGAGGAGCCAAGGAGCAGCGAAGGGTGCGCCCCTTCCCGGTAAGCTCGTTTCCGAGCGCTCATCGCTGAGCATCTCTACGATCAATTATATACAGCTGCAACAAAATTAGCGGTACGCTAACGCCAGATTAATATAACCCAGTCTTCTAACCGCAGGCAAGATGTTTGAGAAAAACATAACGCCTAAATCAGGTGCGCCGTAGGCGACACCTGGATTTACTTGGTACGCCCGGCATGGGCATGAACTGATGGGGTGAAAGTCCCCTGTGGGAGAACCTACATCTGACTGGCGGTAAAGACGCCTGCTGATGACAACCACTAGCTTAAGGCAAGTGCAGTCCCGTGAGGGGCTGTGCGGAGGCAGTCTGAGTGCAAAGGTGCGAGCCGACGTACAGAAACCGCATACAAGGCTGAGTCTCTGGGCGAGTGAGCCAAAGATTACGAAGCCCTCAGGTTCGTGAGACACGGTAAATGCGGCGGTTGTGCACTGAAAGTCCATGTCCTTATCCGGGGAGATCTGTTCAACATGCGATTGGTAAGTTCCCAGTTCTCAGCCACTGGTTACAACAGGCTCGGCGAACAGTGACTCATCATCCTGTTCGAGCAAACCCGATGGCAACCAATAGCGCCAGCAGAGGTAACTCCACGCAAAACCGGGGTCATATATGGTCCGCCCCGCTTTGCAAGGAAAAGTTTTCCATCATGACTAAAGAGTAATGCTTCCATATATCCGGCCTTTGGGGTGAGGTCTCAATGCCTCTGGCCCTGATGGAATCCGCTCACTCCCACCTCATCAGGTCTTCGGCCTCTATGGGCCCTGACCCCGGTCAGGTTCAAGGGAGTGCAGGTCTTACCTTTTATGCCATCATTTGAACTTTATCCACGCAACTCGTTGCAGGCTTCTTACACTGATTAACCGCTTTTGCTTTTCTTGTCTAACGACAACTGTTTAATATTTTGATACCTGTGCTCATGCTGCTGCCTTGTACGGCTCTTTCTTGGTTAACACAGCCCAGGCAATGCGAGCGTTTTTATTGGCAACAGCCACTGCTGATATATTCTTGCCCCTGCGCTGATCAAGCTCTTTAATCCAGTTATTACGGCGATCGTCGTGTTTGTCGGCTACCCTGACAACGGTTCTGCTACCGTGTATCAACAGGGTTCGCAGGTAGGTATCGCCCCGTTTACTGATCCCCAGCAACGTGGGCACGCCACCGGTCGATTGCTGCTTTGGCACCAAGCCCAGCCAGGCAGCCATTTCCCTGCCATTTTTAAATGCTGATATATCACCAATTGCAGCAAACAGTGCCGTAGCACTGAGCAACCCAATGCCGGGTATGGTTAGCAATAGCTTGCAAGCTTCATTATTGGCTGCAATGGTTTCGAGCTTTTGTTCAAGCTTTTCTACTCGCTCGTCCAGGTGTTTCATCTCTTCGTACAGTTCACTGAGAAGTTCACGGAACAACACGGTTAAACCGTTTTCAGCATCTTCCAGAATCAGGGGGATCTGTTTACGGATGAAGGCTATGCCCTTGGGAATAATGACCCCGTATTCCATTAACAAACCTCTGATCTGGTTACCCAATGCAGTCCTTCTGGCCACGGCCTGGCTGCGTATTCTGTGCAGGCTCTGAATATCCTGCTGCTCAATAGTTTTGGTTGGTACAAAGCGCATACTGGGCCGTTGCATTGCTTCACAGATAGCCTCAGCATCAGCAGCATCATTCTTGTTTGACTTTACGTAAGGTTTTACGAACTGGGGAGCCATAATACGAACGTCATAACCCAGTTCGGTAAATTTACGACACCAGTAGTGTGAACCGCCACAAGCTTCAATGCCAATAGCGCATTGAGGCAGGTTGGCAATAAAGGGCAAGAGTGCTTTGCGATTAAGTTTCTTTTTGATAACCACATGACCTTTGGCATCAACACCATGTAGCTGGAAACTCTTTTTGCTCAGATCAATTCCGAGAAAAGTTACCTGACCTTTTTGAGTAGTTCCTGATTTGTTATGCTTGCCCATGGTTCGCTCCGTTTCTTATTTTGAATGATGTTCGCACAACTCATTCTATCATGGCTCATTTGAAGCCGGTTTGGGAGCGGGGCGGACCATTCCATTAGGTCTTGAACCTTGATCGGGCCATCGAAACTAACGTCAAGAATCAAGACCTGACCCCAGTTTTTACTAAGCCTGAAAACAAGGCTACCCAAAGAGTGGGTCGTCAATTGCAAACGGGTGGGCAAAGGATTACCGGCACTTGAATATCTATCCCGGTATCTGTACCGGGGCGTGATCAGCGACAACAATATCCTGGCCAGCAAACGGGGAAAGGTGACCTTCTCTTACCTCAACAGTGAAACCGGCAAAAAAGAGACGCGAACCCTGCCAGGGGAAGACTTCCTGTGGCTAGTACTGAAACATGTATTACCCAGGCGATTTCGACGATTACGGGATTATGGATTTTTACACAGCAACGCAAAAAAACAATTATCACTGGTGCAACTGGTTTTACACGTCATGGTCAAAGCAGTAGAACCCGTGATTCGTCCGCAATTCACATGCAGGCGTTGCGGCGCAGCGATGAAGCACATTGCGTTCAGCTTCCTGAAACCGACCTGAGTTGCCACAGCAACAAATACCGCCATTCACAAACAGGGAGAAAAAGTAAGCTCAGCCAGACAGATATGACATACCCCAGACTACCGTAATGCAGTGGTCGGGAGACACTCATCCTGAATAAATAGCGTTAAGCAAAAACGCTCTATTTCAAGATCCGCCAGAAAAGTAAACTTCAATAGACCTTCCTCGCCAGAATTCAACCCGGGCTTGTGCAACAACAGGATAAGATTGCGGCTGGGCGCAATCTATCCTTATTCGTTTTTACGGAATTTTTATGCGTGACTTTCTCCACCAAGTTCTTTTAAAAGCCAGTTCAATTGATTTCTGGCACTGGAGATAATTTCATCAAAGATCAGTATTTCCGTGTTTGGCTCTATATACTGATAGGAGGGTAAATCTTGTCCCCGCTTTCCTCCAATGAGAAGTACCTTTATTTGCGAACTTGTATAAGGAACAAAATCGTTACGATATTTTGTTGCTTGAGTATAATCTTTGTGACTAAGATTGTGGCTTGGACGCTTAAACTCGATCAAAAGATACTCATAGGCATAATTCACACTTAGCATGAGATCAGGGCGCTTATCTGCTCTCTTACCAATATATTTTTTTCCAAGATAGTCCTCAATTTGACGCCTTAGAGTCTTATTGCTGCTAAAGACTGAATATTCGATACCAAACACCCATAAATTCTTTTCAAGCGAAGAATGAATAAGGCTTTCTTCTGTATCCTTTTTTTGACACAGTTCTTCAAAGCGATCTAAAAATTCAAGACGGCTTTTCGCCTGCTCACCAACAATAGCAAGCTCTGCAATACCAAACTCTGCTAGAGCCTCTGCCAGTTTAGCAATATCTGTATGTTCAGCTTCATGAATAAAATCAAGCACTGAACGATAGTCAGACCTCTCCAGCGCATCAAGTAGAACTCCTACAATAGGCTCAACTTTATTTTCAGGTTCACCGTAGTATCGCCCAAGTATTGACTTGATTGCCTTATCTGCATACTGCCTTTTATATTCAGGCAACTGAGCTAATCGGTCATTAATTTTCTTCTTCAGTCTCGCTTGGGCTAGATTCATCTCACGCCCATATTCTTCCTTAACCTTTTGCCTAATTATTGGCTGAATATGACTTGATACTTCTTGATATAGTTCGCTATTTTCGACTAATGCTCCCCAATCGGCTGTTACATGCTCAGATAAGCCATCAACTTCAACTTCCCCATATATTTTATCCAGAAGCTTTGGAGGGAAATCTTCAGCCTTTTCTAGGCCGAAAAAATCGGGATTCCCAACAACCTTTCCTCCAACTCTGATTGAAATTCCAGGCTTTTTTAATTTACCCCTCTGGTTTGATACAGTAAAAGCTAACTTTACATTACCAGCTGAAGGTAGCTCTTTCTCGTGAGCTGTGTATGTTCCTTGAATGTCATCTACACCAAGAGGCTTGTCGTTCACAACAACATCAAATTCTTCCTCCCTACCGTATTCTTGGAGTAAAAGTTGACGCATTTTGTCAGGGTTTGGAAATGCTAGACCTTGCCGTAGGTGAGATAGTGTAATCCGTGTACCATGCCTGTCTTCATCACAGTCACTGATGAGAAGCTCAATGGGAAGTTGCTCTATATCTGCAACTTTGTCGAGATCGACTACAGATATTGAAAACTCGCACTTTTTTCCTCTCGACCAAGTTTCAAGCTTCATAGAGTCAGCAATCATCAACCCAGCAAACTTTCCGATTCCTTTTTTCCCTTTGACTTTTCTTTTTTTCAGGGATGTAAGCTCGCCTCTCCGCTTCCTCCGGTCACTAGCGATGAAAAGGTACTCCCTGAGCAGCTCCTGTTCTGTCATGCCAGTGCCACTATCGTGAATAATTATTGCTTCATCAGACATTGGCTCAGGTAGAGTCAGGTTAACGCTTTTAGCATCTGCATCCCAACCATTATCAACCAGTTCTTTAAGCGCCCTCTCAGATGAGCGATAGTTTTCCGAGAGCAGTTTCGCCAACCTAGTGTCTACTTGAAAAGCTACATTCTTCATAAGTCATGTCCTTAGAGCCTGCTTATGATTTTTCCATAGACTACAGTTTCAGGGAAGCCGGGAGACAGGTTTTATAGAATATAACGCCAGGCCCGAGATAACTGTCAAAATAGGTCTTCAGATTAACTTCTTTGTTTTTGTAGATCACCATCTGGTTCCAACGGAGCTGGCTAACCACCTGTGTTCCCGAGAAGACTGAGGAAGCTCCATCCATAAAATGGGCATCACCATAGAGAGCATCCGCCAGGATGCCGGTGACGTTTATATCAGGAAAGTGCCGTTGGAAAGCCTGAATCATATCCAGCGCCAGGAAACCGGGGTCGGGAAACCGGGGTCGGGTCTTGAATCTTGAACACATCGGAGATTAAAAATATGCCTTCCAATTCTTGACCTATAATTTTCAACCCACTTTTTCAGTTTTATGATCCAGAACTATTTTCACTGTTCTTAATCGAGATCTGGTCGTTTAACGTCCAAAAATCGTAAATAACACCAAGGCCAACAAAACCAAAGGGGGAAACCGGGGTCGGGTCTTGAATCTTGAACACATCGAAGATTAAAAACTGCCTTTCAATTCTTGCCCTAAAATTTTTCAACCCACTTTTTCAGTTTTATGATCCAGAACTATTTTCACTGTTCTTAATCGAGATCTGGTCGTTTAACGTCCAAAAATCGTAAATGACACCAAGGCCAACAAAACCAAAGGTAAACAGATACAAAATTCCCGATATCCATTTCCCCAGGTACATACGGTGGACGCCGAATACACCAAGGAATGCCAGCAAGATCCATGTAACAGAGTAATCATACTGGCCACTATGGAAACGAAAATCCGCTTCCTGATCCATGGCTGGGATAAGGAAAAGATCAATCAGCCAGCCAATGCCAAAGAGACCAAGGGTGAACAACCAGATAGTTCCTGTTACCGGTTTGCCATAATAAAAACGGTGGGCACCAAGAAAACCGAAAATCCAAAGTACATAACCGATAACTTTACTATGGGTGTCGTTCATTTTTATCACCTGAAACATTGGGAAACGATAGGGTCTTGGTTTTTGCACACTATATTTTCTTGACCAGAAAATGTCGGCTTTATGCTTGCCCTACCCGATTCCTTAAATCAAAAAACAATGCAATATTTTCCTTATCCGCAACCACGCTACCGCCCATCCAGCCATTTTCAGGAATAGTCAGGTAACGCCTTTTTTTAACGACACTCAATGTCTAGTTGCATAGGCATAAAATAATACCATCGAACAGTTTACAGTGGTATTTGTTTGGCAAGATGCAGCCGATACCCATATTTTACACTTCTTACACGACCAATAATTACAATTACAATAAATGGACGTATATTATGAACAAAAGGAACATTTGGCTCGCCAAGGTCTCTCAGCTGGTTTCTCTTCTCTTTCATGTGCTGCAGCTCTCACGGGATGAGTCTGAGGCGGTGATGACCTCCGTCAAAGGCGCTCGCGATCAGGCATCCGAAGAGCAGGAGAAAAAACAGGCTGATCAGTGAAAGAGTTGCTGGTAACGCTTAACAGCATTCATTGATAACTGGTTGATCCGCTCGTGCAGAGTATTCAGTCGTTGACGTTTAGTATCAGAGTTCATTGACCGGTCTTCCATCACCCGGCGCACTTCTTTTCTCAGCTTGTTTATCTCCCGATTCGCCTTCTGGAGTCCTGCCTTATGCTCCAGCTTTGCGGCGGCAGACTGCTCCTGGTCTTTGGCTCGCTGGCCTTCGCCGGATTCCTGGTAGCGGTTGATGCTGTTGGCGATCTCGTTAATATCTACCGTCATCTCGTGCAATTCATCGGTGTAACGGTTGCGGTTGGTCACCTTGTCTCGCACAAAGCTGCCCAGTAATGGGTTGTCTTGCAGAGTGGAAGTTGGTTTGTCGGCAGCGCCCGTTGCTTTTCGGGTTATGGAATCGGCGGCATCAGGGTATAACTGCCCAGCGACCCGAAATAGCCCCTGATCAGATGCTCCAGCTTTTTGGGGGAACGCATCCAGTCCGGTGCTTCTTCTGGTATCCACTGCACCAGCTCTTTCAGGGTGTCGCTGGTGTAAGGATCGTACTGTGCCTCTGGCTTCAGGTTCTGCAAGCGCATGGGGAGAATGGGCCGGTCACTGAAGCGGTCCCGGTTTTCGGACACTTCCCAGATTGGCTTGATGATTTGCGGGATGGGATCAAGATTAAAGACATTCATCACCAGTCGGCCCTGGCGGTGTAGATATAGGACTCGATCCGGCCTTGTTTCAGCACCAGATAGTCGTTGCCGGTGACATCGGTATAGCGGCTGCCATTGGCTTCATGGACCAGAGAAGCCTGTGCCCGGTCATCTATCTGTGCTCGCCACACTTCGGTGTGGTTATGGCCGTTGTCGGCCGGGGCATCCCATTGCAGGATTACGGCACCAAAAATGCCGTTGGTGGACAGGCCGGTGGCAGCGGTGGGTGCATCCGGCGCTGTTACGCCACTATCTCCATCACCCTCTACCGGGACCGTGATTTCTGGCTGAACCGGTTTCAGGGTATCAGTAATGGAACCCACGGCAGAGGCAGGCAAACTTACCCACTGGCCTATTTCTTTGGCCAGTCCCAGCTCAGCCAGCTCGCTGTGCAGTACTGCCTTGTCTCCGGCATTGCCGCTGCGACCGGCCAGGCGGTTCAGGAACTCACGCACGTAGCGGTCTACGCTGGCGGGCAGCGCGGGAAATTTGGCCATGGGTAACCTAAAATGGTGAACAGTAAATAAAAAGGATGCAGGCAATGCAGAACAGCAAAAACAATCTCTACGACACCGACTACCACCAATGGGCCGAACAACAAAAAGAGCTGCTGCGTACCGGCCAGTTTGAACGGCTGGATATTGACAATCTGTTAGAGGAACTGGGGGAAGTGATGGCCAATAACCGCCACACCATGCTATCGCAGGTGTTGCGCCTGCTGACCCACCTGCTCAAACACCATTACCAAATGACCGTCCTTAGCCCACAACGCCATGAGCCACAACAGTTTCGTAGCTGGACAGATTCCATCAGCGATGCACGGGACCAGATGAACCTGCTGTTGCAATTAAGCCCATCGCTGCAACGGGAGATACCCAATATGGTGGGTACGGTTTATCCTGCTGCCAAAAACAGCGCTATCAGGCAGATGAACAACTACCTGCCCAAAGCCCAGTGGCTTACCGACGCCAGCTTTCCCGACACCTGCCCGTGGCTACAAGAACAACTGCTGGACGAGGACTGGTTGCCATGAACAATCTTTACCACACCGACCGCTACCAATGGATCGAACAGCAAAAACAACTGTTCCGCAACGGCCAGTACGACCAACTGGATATTGATAACCTGTTCTGGGAAATCGAAGGCATGGGCAGTGAACTGGGCGCGCTGGAACACCGATTGACGACCTTGATCCATCATCTGCTCAAGTATGATTACCAGCAACGGGTACTGAACCCGGCTTTGCATGAACCTTACAACTGCTGGGACTGGATCACTACTATTCGCCGCACAAGGCTGGCCATCAACAAATTGATCAAAAAAAACCCGCACATCAAGCCGCAAATCAACGAGCAACTGGCCGAGGCTTACCCGGACGCTAAAAAACTGGCGATTGACGATATGAACCAATACGTCCAGCCCCATCAGCGATTAACGGCAAACAGCTTTCCCTCTGCCTGTCCGTGGACTTACGACCAGATGGTGCAGGAAGACTGGCTACCCTAAAGCTCTGCCATCGAGCTGGCCACAATCAAGGCGGTCACGGTATCAGTACCTGCCAACTCAAACTGCCAGCGACTGCCCCGGCCTGCGGGGAGTCGGAAGCCCCGGTCAGACGTGACCGGCAGTTCCAGAATTTGCTGTTCATCCCGAAACACCAGATCGGTATAGCTGTCGGCCATGATCCTTGCCGAACTGAACAGGGCAGGCTTACCCTGGAACACCTTGCTGCGCCACCGATAGGGCATCAGTGCAGCGCCTTTGTCCCACGCCTTGATGGTGTCGCCAATGGCCAGATACAGGCTGTCGTCCTGAAGATCACGGTAACAGGCATCAGCGTAAGTGCCGAGTTCGGTAAAGGTGCCGCTGTCCGGGCTGAAGATAAAGCCACCACCGTCCAGAGCGTCCCCATAAAAACCAAAGTACCGGCCATCATGGAAGCAGGCATGGATGGTCTTTGGCTTGAACCGTTGCCGCCAGTCTTCCGGGTTAATGATATTGCGGGTCATCAACTCTGCCCGGCCGCCAGCGATCCGCACCAGACCATCGGGGGAGGCATACAGGGCCATAAGTAGTCATGCAAATGAAATTCGGTATTCTTGACCGAATGAATTGAAAACTCGTTTTACTTAATGCTCGAACTCCTTAAAGTTCATAATTGACAGCAGATTGAGCCATTCATATTTCATTTTTTTCCAAAGAATCTCAATCAAGTTCAGCTCTGGAGAATAGGTTGGTAAGTAACAGACAATCAACTTCTTCTCAATCATCCAGTCTGCTATTTTTTCTTTGAATTTGTGACTGGTATGAATGCTGGCATTATCAACCATTACTATGGTGTAGCGGTCATTCGAGCTATGTTTGGATTCTTCCATTTTGGCTTGAACATAAGACAAACGGCGAGGTTCTTCCGCTACCAGATTTTTAATCTTTTGCTCTTCCTGCTGGCTGTATATTGGGGGCTTTCCACCATCATATCCCTTATACAGTCCACAAATACCGTAGTCATCTATCCAGTGATTTACAGTTTGATAATGAACCTCAAGTATGTCAGCGATTTGCTGCATGGAATATCGGCGAGAGCTCAGCAAGACAGCCTGTGCCCTTTCTCTCAAGTAAGGATAAGGGCCATACCGGACAGCATCTCTCAGAGTCTTCTTAACAGCATCATCGGTGATAGGATCGACAGTCTTCATGGCAGCAGCAAGATTAACGAAATTGTACTGCTGAATATAAGCAGATCGTCAATGATTGTGAGAAATAATTTTTTCCAGACCGATAGGTCAGTTTTATCAAAATACAAATGTGTGACTACTTATTGCTCATCATTATTTTTTGATTTCGGTGAGTGCGTTGGCATTAATCAGATAGTCCTTGATCAAACGCTTCATCTTCATGGCAGCGGTATTGGCCTTTTCCAAGGCTTCCGCCAGCAGTTCCCGCTCCATTTCATCGTTACGTTCCTGGATGAGTTGGTTTCGGGTTCGGGGATCAAGTCGATATGGCAATAGTTCCTGAATTGTCATCATGCGGATCTGCTGTTTAATGGAAGCGGGAATATCAGACAGTGGACTAGGAACAATATCCCAGAAGCTATCCACATTCTGAAATAGCAGATCAATAAGTCGGGAGTAGGCAGCATTGACTTTGATGGCAGTGATCTTGATAAACACCCGGCTCAAGGCCTGCTGCTGTTCCATCACCTTTTCTTGCTCGGGACCGTATTCACCCTTTACCGCCCGCAGCGCATCCAGCCACTCATCTTCCACTTCCCGCCTGGCCTCCCGATAACCCTGCCAACGGCTGTAGAGATCCGATGCAAAAGCATCACGCACCGCCTGTTCACGGCGCTCCTTGTCCAGAGAAGATTCCAGCTCCGCCTGAGTCACCTCATCCGGTGTGGCGATCTGTACCAATCCGTAGTCCATCGGGGGTAGCATCCTTGACAAAGTAACCCATTAGGTTACTTTAAATATATGATTATCAGTTTCCTGCACAAAGGACTGGAGCGTTTCTACCGAACGGGTAAAACCTCCGGCATCCAGGCACAACATGCTAAAAAGCTGCGGCGGATCCTGTTGTTATTAAGCCGGGCTAAAATCGCTTCCGATATGGATGTACCCGGTATCCGTTTGCATGCCCTGAAAGGAGAGCGTAAGGGCATCTGGTCAGTAACTGTCAGTGGCAACTGGCGAATTACTTTCCGGTTTAATGGCAGCGATGTAGAAATTGTCAACTATGAGGACTACCACTAATGGCCATGTTCAATCCACCTCATCCCGGCGAAATACTGGGGGAGGAAATTCTTAAACCCCTTGGTATCAGCATCGTCAATGCGGCGAAGCATTTGGGTATCAGCCGCAAAACCCTGTCCAAAATCCTGCATGGCCGTGGTTCAATTACCCCGGAAATGGCGGTGCGACTGGAAAAAGTGTTCAGTAACCCCTCTGCCACCGTATGGCTAGGAATGCAAAATGATTATGACCTCTGGCATATCAAACAAAACATGCCAGCAGTCACACCTTATCAACCAGATGCCGCCTGATGATGCGTCAGTACGCAGACTTCCCGGGAGAACGATATTTCAGCTCATTGATATTAATCTTCCGCCTTGGCAATTTTAGAACCATCTGCTGGGCAATGGCATAACTGATCACCCGATCATCGAAGCAACCTTCCTGAGCATTAGTGGCTCCGTTGTCTTCTATGACGTAAGTCTGGCATTCCTTTACCGTCTCTACGTTGCAGATTCCCGCATCGCCATCCCTGAGCAATGCAGCCAGATGATCAATCATTAACGGTTTTGATTTGGTTGTGGTGAGCCAGCCGATTCGCTTGGTGCGTTTCTGGATGCGCTGGTCCACAGTGGTTTCCATATAGAGATTGGGATATTTCAGGTCTTTGAGTTTGGTGATGGTGGTCAGGCCGTGGTTGTTCCTTTCCACTCCGATCAGGGCATTGTTGTAGTAACGCCCAAGTGATTCAGCATCTTGCCCAAGTCATCTGGTGCTACATGGCCAGACCAGTGAGCGACCTGATAACCAGAACGATCCAAAACGTCGATGGATGAATAATCGCCGTGCTTGTGTTTGTCATTGATCGGTGCCAATCCTTCCGCCACATCGCAACCGATGACATACTGCTGACTCCCCTCCACTGGGTACCAGATGTTCAGTAATCCCGGTTTCTTCCGGTTTAAGCCATTAGGTGTCAGCTCACACTGCCATTTGGGCGACTAGCACTCCTGCCTGGCAGCTTCGGTATGCTTAGGATCAAAAACAGGCCGTCCGGAAAACAGAAACGCTTCTTGAATATTGCAGGGATATTCCTGTTTGAATTTATCTTCTGATTTCAGCCCATAGATTTTCTGGCGTCGCCACTGCAACTGGCCATCATCCAGATCGTAAGTCTGTTTCAGGTATCGTTCGTCGGCATCTGTCGTGAAATCCCGGGGGACTTCGGCACGGTATTCGTTCTGCCAGAACCAAGGTATAAACACCAGTTCAAAATCACCGCGCCCAGCATCAGCGTCCATAACATAATCATAAAACACACCACCAACGCCGTTAGCAGTGCTCTCCAGAATGACCTTAGTATTTTTTTCATACTGAAACTCAGTCAACAGCCGTTCCCGGGCTGGCTTTACCCGTCTTTTTCTTCCAGCCATTCGTCCAGCGTCGGTATCTTTTCCGCTACCACAGTCTGCTCATGGCGATCCCGCCAGTGGTAACGGTTTTTCATATACATAATCAACATGGCTGGCGAAACATCCTTGTTAAGCCCCAATGCTCCCTGCATGTATTTCTCTTCCCAGAATACCTCTGCCAAAACATCTGCCTGAGCCACGGCCTCAGCAAATTCCTCATACTTGTCCATGTATGACAGAAACGTGTTATAGCTGATCCCCATTTCCGTAGCGGTAGCCTTTCGGCTTAAACCGGTGCTCATTAGCTCCTTAACCTGATCACACATTTCCGGTTTGTATTTGCTGTGGTTGGCCATGGTTAGAATAGCTGTTTGATGGCAAAGGCTATGATGCCTGCGGTAGTGGTGGCAGCAATCCATTGAATCACACTGCTGATGGTCGAGTTTTTGAGTACGGCTTTCTCAATGGTGTCCAGCCGTTCTTCACTGCGCTTTTCCCGCAACGCCAGGTTCACCATCCGCTCATCGTGTTTGGCCAGGGTCTGCAGGATCTGGGTGATGCCATCCAGCTTTTGCTCAATGCGATTGAAGCGGTCTTCATCACCCATGGCTATCTCCTTGCAACACCCTTTAGTTTTTCTAGCGTTCGGGCACTGCCCAAGCCCAGCAAACAAAGCAACAAAGTAATCACGGTACTGGTGTCAGCTGTGGGTAGCTGCTGAACCACTTCTGACTTATCCACAAGCATTAAGCCAATGATAACCAGATCCCGAACAATCCAGGTCCAGGCAAGAATAAAAACACAGAGCCAGCCAAGTGCAGGCCGCCAACCAGAAACAAATACGGAAGGATGTTTGGCTTCTTCGATATTGGCCAATGCCTGGAGAATATGAGGCTGTTGCAACTGGTGATTTAAAGACAGTTCAGCTTTGGCTCGCTCTTCATCAGATGTAAACAAACCATCCAGACCACCCATCAGCTCTTTGGCTATTCCTGCCATTGGATTCAGGTTAATCATCGTCCACCAGCTCAAAGTGTGGGTAATCCCTAAACCGATGATCCTTTAACTGACCATCCTGATCCCAGTCACCACCCCAGCGCAGCTTGATGCCCATACCCTCAGCAACCCCCAACACATACCCGGCAAAGTGCGCGGATCGCTGATAATCAAACCAGTCCAAGGGATAAGCCATTACATCCACCGCCTTGCTGGGCAGCTGATTGTGGTTACTGTCTGGCCATTGCAACTGCGACTGACCATTTTCAAACGCCAGCATCTGGGCAGCTTTGCCCCGATGACCACAAATAATCGTGCAATCGTAATGCTCAATCACTTTTTTGAAGACACGCTGAAGCCGCTCATCACAAGTCGACAAATGTCGCCTGGACGAAGCGGAAAAGTGAAACATGAAGCCCCTTTTTTATAGTGGTTCAGTTTGGAGGGATAAAAAAAGAAAACCCGGCAATGAGGGCCGGGTTTCTTTGAAAGATTCAAGCAGTGGGAAATCAAGTTATCGGGAACTTTCCCAGCATGAGCTTTTACCGTACTTTTACTCTCACTCTGAGTCAAGGCTGATCTCATCAGCCTCTTTCTGATGCCATATCTTCAGAATCAAGACCTCACGGTCGTCAGCAAGATAGCGAATCTTGTAATCCCTAATGATCAGGTCATGCAAACGGGGATTCAGTTTATCCCCTACCAGAACGCCCATGTTCGGTTGATGACACAGGTTGTTAATTTTCCTGACCAGATACTCCGCCATTCGCTGTGCCGCAGGCGGATTTTTTTCTGCAATAAACTGTCTCAGTCGTTTCAGGTCATCAACGGCACTCCTGGAAAACCTGAGTTTCATTCAGGTGCCTCCAGCTCATTATCACTGCCCCAACTTTCCAGCCATTCCATCACGGCGTCACCATCTACGGTATCTCCCCTGCGCACCTGATCCAGTGCTTCCAGGGTCTCGTCCCACTCCTGCATTTCACGGGCGTGTTTCTTGATGTACTCCCTGACCGCTTCGTTAATAAGATAGTTCCGGCTACGGCTCAACACTTTGGCTAATTGGTTTAACGGTTCTTCAATATCCTGATTCAGACGAACGCTGGATACACTCATACATGACCTCCTTTTTAGTGTATTACATTGTAGTACACTTAAGTTTGGCCTGCCGTCAATAGGGTTCATGCCGGATAACCCCGGATTGCTCCAGCAGATCCTGAGCCTCATCCTCTGCCAGCCGGATCAGTTCATTGCAGACTTGGCGGCACTTCTGCTGCCAGCGGTAAACCGTGCTCTCCCCCTTGCCCTTGATCTGGATCTTACCTTTGTCCTGCCTCAGCCCCGGGTGCTGGAGTTCATACATCAGCCAGAGTCTTAGCAGTACCGGATTGCAGCGAAACGGTTTCGGCAACCGTTTATCACTGCGTAAATGGTGTTGAACCCGCTGCCATGCAATTGAACGATTTTCCTGATTATCGTCATACCGGATCGTCAGAATAGCAAAAAGTTCCGGCTGCATTTTTTCCCGCAGATCGCCCTTACGAATACCATCATCACCCAGTCGTTCATCCCGGGTACTTCGATGCTCTGGTGCAACCGCTGTCTTACGATAACCGGCGTTGATATCCCGCTGCCAGCTGGCGGTTTTTATCATCAGCTCCGGCGTTCCAAAGATCCGCATCAGAGCCGGTTCCAAAGCAAAGTACATGGCAGCCTCCTAATTCAGCGCGGTCTGGATACGATTTCCAATCCAGCGCATAACCGGAACGGCCATAGAGTTACCAAGAGCCTTATACCTCGGACCATCAGGACACTCTTCTGCCGGTTTGTTTTTCCAGGGAATAGCGCTGTACCCATCCGGGAAACCCTGCAAACGTTCACATTCGATGGGAGTCAATCGACGTATGGCTAACTCGGCTTCACCGCTGGAGGTACTGGCAACCGCGTGTTTATCACCGGCGGTTAATCTGTTCATCGGGTCACCAGGCTGTCCGATACCCAGACCATTTCCTTTCCCGTCCTGGTGCTCACCTCGCTTGCCAGAATGTCGGGTGGCCTGATCATGAATCGGTATCGCCACTGCGGCACTCAAACCATTACCCTGAGCCTGTAACGTCATGACCACGGTTTCGGAATGAACCGGATCGTCCTTCGGATTGAAGGCAATGGTAGGATGGTTATCGCCCATATGGGCACGAAGACAGGGTGATAATTCCGATGACCAGTGGCCACCCAGCCGCGACATGGCACCGGGCTCGAACACCACCAGATCCGTGGCATCTTTGTAATCCCCCTGCTTCAATGTGGATGATGTTTTACCCGGACCGTACTGGCCGAAGGCCGTCATATCGTAAGCACTCAGTTTCCCCGTGAGGCCCCTTGCTGCAACGCCTGCTCCAGCTTTGGCGGCAGGCTCTTCCCACGCTTCTGCGCCCGGTTCAGAATCCCGGAGCAGGCTCTCGGACTCAAATAGAACCGGTTCCCGACGGGTCCAGTCTCCAAAATCTGCCAGAGCAAAGACCCTTCGACGACGTTGGGGTACTCCATAAAATTGAGCATCACACACCCGCCATTCAACAAGCCCTTCCTTACCGAATGAAACTCCAGCGTAGCGCCACTTTTTTGGGCCAGGCTGCTCGGGGCATGACTGGTCAGTGCCAGTAAGTAATCGCAGTACTTCAGCAAAGTCCTTGCCCTGGTTACTGCTGAAGGCGCCGGGTACGTTTTCCCACAGGGCGAAGCGGCAGTTGCCGTGTTTTCTGGCCCACCGAATAATCTGTATTGCTGCGAAGAACAGTCCTGATCGTTCACCGTCAAATCCTTTTCTTTTGCCAGCCACCGACAGATCCTGACAAGGACTGCCAAACACCACCAGATCAATGGGGCCGAGTTTGCGGATCATGGCTTCCGTGATATCCGTCACGCCGCCAAGGTTGGGTACATCGGGGTAGTGGTGTTCCAGCACTGCACAGGGGAATGGTTCGATCTCGGCAAAGCCCACCGGCTTCCATCCCAACGGATGCCAGGCAACAGTCGCCGCTTCAATCCCCGAAAATAACGACAGGTATCTCATGGACTCCTTCCCCCTACGCAAAATTGATAATTCGCTCCACCAGTGATTCCACCTTGAGCCGACTCCAACCCCGTCCCGGATGGAGCACAAACTGGAGCAACACATCCACCGCCGTGGAGTACAACTGTTCAAACGCCTCCTGACTCATGCTGGCAAACTTCAGGCTTCTGGCACGGACCCGAACGCCTCCATCCGGGTACCCGATCACATCGTAAAATCCAGCCTTAACCGTCACCCAGCGGCGGAACTCATCAAAATTTTTCTCCGGCGTGAACCACTGGTCGGTTCCTTCCATCTGGCACGGCTGGGGCTCAAAGTGATCAAAGCCCAACTTCAGCAGTGCAAAGAACTTGCGGTGAAAGTGCGGATTACGTGTCTTGCGAAACTCTGCCCGAATCACCTGCCCGGTCTTTAGCTGTCGTATAAACATCTGGTCATCGTCCGATACCGGCACCAGCATCTGCGCCGAGACCTTCTGCAATGACAGCTCCGCCATCAGATTGCCTCCACAAAGTGCCAGCAAAGCACCATCACCAGCACAACCCAGACCACCGCCAGCCAGATGCCATCCCTGAACCCATTCATCAGAACATTCCCATCAGTTTCTGGCGCGCCCCCTGCCCATCCAGCGGATCAATGCCCTGCTCAGCCATACTCTCCCTCGCCAGCTGATTCGAGTGAATGGCAGGATCGAACTGGTGCTCGATGGACAACTGGTCTTCCAGCGGCTGGCCCTGGCATTCACGGTTGACCAAAGCCTGGTAAGCCGCACCGAACCGACGCTTCACCTCCCGGCACTCTTCCGCAGTACCGGCATTGCGCAGCTCATACCAACCTGCTGCCCGGCCTGCCAGGTATACCGCCCGATGGCTCCAGCCGTGATGAGCGGGTTGACTGGCATGCTCATTGGCTTCCCGCCAGGCTTTGGCCAGCGTGGGCAACCCAAGTACTTCCGGCATCGGCTGGCACAGCTTGCGAAATTCCGGCGCGGTTGGTGGCCACTCACTACCAGCCAACCTTACACGGTTGAGCCCGATTTCCAGTTGGGCAGGGTGCAGCCCATTCAGGGTTTTCAGCCACTCACCATTGCGATCAGCCAGACCGTAGGCACTGGTCCACTTCTGGCCGAACAGGCCCGTCATGGTCGAGAACAGATTCACCAGATCCCTCTGGCTCAACGTCGTAGATGGCTCCCTCTGCTCTGAAGGCTCCCTGTTCGCTGAAGGCTCCGGGCTGGAGGATATGGGCGTTGGCCTGTTCGACTTGCTCAACAAGGCTGAGTTTTCCAGAATTTCGCTGCCGGGCTTCATAGTTCACCGTCCATGGATTACTGGCGTTGTCGGGGTTGTTCAGGTAGGCCGTGGTGGTCTTCACGTACTGGGTACCCGTCACCCGGGTCTCATCGCAGTAACGGGCGTATTTCAGGATATTGGCCAGCAGGGCTTCTGGGGTATGACTTTCCCGGAGTCGTGTTTTGTAGTGCCCAAAGGTTTTGGTTTTGTTGCCCTTGTCACCTTCCCGTTTGGGATACTGGCTCCACCACTGTTCAAAAGATTCAGAGAAATCAACCTTGCCCGATTTGGCCTGTGGCACTTCCCCCTTCCTGGGGGTCGCACCAGTCGTGCTCCCGGCACTTGATGGCACTTCCCCCATCCTGGGGGTCGTGCGATCTTCAGATCGGACATATGTCTTGTAAATATTTCTGGCTCCTCGTCCTTTAGTGTGGATTTCCTTATGAAATATCTGAGAGAATTCGGGCTCTTTTTACCTCATCAGAAGTAGTATCCAGCCATGGATGGAAATCAGGTTTTTATACTCGGCCTCGGCTTACAATTTCCCT
>NZ_PJPV01000006.1 GCF_002864045.1 Endozoicomonas acroporae | reverse complement strand
TTAAGTTGAGGCGACAACTATGTTGACAAACACCGCATTGTCACATCAAAGTATGCCCGATAATTTAGTAGGAGCTTCTTACATCATGACCGGCACTGATGCAGACAAGGATAGCCAACCGCTCTATTTTGGTCTCAGAGCAGTACAGGCTATAGATGGCAATGAAGAAAGAAGAATGACCTGGACATTCTGGCTGGGAGAACTCAACGACGCGGAGATTCAGCCGCACTATCAAGAAGTGAAATCCTATTTGCAAAGTGGTGTAGCAACGGATCTGAAACTGCCATAGCTCAAAGGTATAGCCCAAAGGTATAGCCCAAAGGTATACAAAAAAGACCCCGGCGAGACAATACAAAGTGTACTGATGCCGGGGCCTTTTCTTGTCAATGTTTTTGTCAACGTAGTTGTTTGATGTCAGCTTTTACATTTCTCAAGACTTGCTGGTGAACTCCGGATACGCTTCCATACCACACTCAGTAAGGTCAGCACCCTCGTACTCTTCTTCTTCGGAGATACGCAGACCCATGATTACCTTGATTACACCCCAGACAACCAGGGAAGCACCGAACACCCAGGCGAAGATGCTGCCAATACCCAACAGCTGAGCACCCAGGGTAGCGTCGCTGTTGGTCAGAGGTACCGCCAGCAGGCCCCAGATACCCACAACACCGTGGACAGAGATGGCACCCACCGGATCATCAATACGCAGTTTGTCCAGCGCCAGGATAGAGAAGACCACCAGGGCACCACCAACAGCACCGATCAGCGTTGCACCCAGGGCAGTTGGCGTCAGTGGCTCTGCGGTAATGGCAACCAGACCCGCCAGGGCACCGTTCAGAGCCATGGTCAGGTCAGCCTTACCAAACAACAGTCTGGCAACGATCAGGGCAGCAATAACACCACCAGCAGCACCAGCATTGGTGTTGACAAAAATCTGGGCAACAGCGTTGGCATTTTCAACATCGGCAATCTTCAGCTGAGAGCCGCCGTTGAAACCGAACCAGCCCAGCCAGAGGATAAAGGTACCCAGAGTAGCCAGTGGCAGGTTAGCACCAGGCATGGCATTAACGGAACCATTAGATGCGTACTTGCCTTTACGGGCACCCAGCAGCAGCACACCAGCCAGGGCAGCAGAAGCACCCGCCATGTGCACCACGCCGGAACCGGCAAAATCCTGGAAGCCAGCTTCGTTCAGGAAGCCACCGCCCCATTTCCAGAAACCCTGTACCGGATAGATGAAGCCCGTCATAAAGACTGCAAACAGCAGGAAGGCCCACAGCTTCATGCGCTCAGCAACGGCACCGGAAACGATGGACATGGCAGTAGCTACGAAGACCACCTGGAAGAAGAAGTCAGAACGCAGAGAGTAGTAAGGTGCATCTTCACCACCACCCAGCACCGACTCGACACTGTTCTCAGTGCCCAGCAGCGTGCCGAACAGAGGCATGATGCCGCCTTCGTTAGCCCCCGGATACATGATCTGATAACCACAGAGCAGGTACATGGTGCAGGCAATGGCAAACAGGGCAATGTTCTTGGTCAGAATTTCAACGGTGTTCTTGGAGCGCACCAGACCGGCTTCCAGCATGGCAAAGCCAGCGGCCATCCACATAACCAGTGCACCACACATCAGGAAATAAAAAGTGTCGAGCGCATACGACAGCTGAGTTATATCTTCCACGGGACCCCTCCCAGTAAAATTCACATCTTTTTTATCTTTCGTTTCAGCTCAGGGCTGTATTTAGCTCAAGGCTGTATATCACTGATACTGCTCGGCGATGTCATCAGTGGCTGCTGATGAGTCATGCCTTTGACTGGCACTTAAATAGCGTCGATGCCAGTCTCTCCAGTACGGATCCGAATAGCCTGCTCCAGAGAGGTCACGAATATTTTTCCGTCACCGATTTTGCCGGTATTGGCGGCATTGGAAACTGCTTCGATCACCTGATCCAGCAGATCATCCGAGATAGCCACTTCAATCTTTACCTTTGGTAGAAAGTCCACAACATACTCTGCACCGCGATACAGTTCGGTATGGCCTTTCTGGCGACCAAAGCCCTTGACCTCCGTCACAGTGATACCCTGAACGCCGATATCAGAAAGCGCTTCCCGCACGTCATCAAGCTTGAATGGCTTGATAATGGCTGATACTAACTTCATGCATTATTCTCCTGGCTCTACTTAATATTCATCCGGGAGGGGTGACCTGGATGCGATAGCTTCCAAAGTCTACGCTTTTCCCTTTGTGTTACAACCGTCTGTTTTATTTCCCGGGCCTTAAAAGGAAAAACCAACCCTGCCAGTCTTGATTTCAGGCATCCCGCCCGGCACTGGTTAAATGGTTACTCCTGTCTAAGCAGGCTCTGTGCCAGTTTTTATCTATCCCCATAAATGGGCATGGTTGAAGGTTTCATGGACTCAAATGAGTGGCGAAACCGGATACGCACCCATTTGATGCACTAAAACCAAATCCCCCACCCAAAAAAGCGCACCAAAGCAGTGCACTCATCAAAAAATCCTACAACTACCCAGACTTGATGCCTCATCACAGAGCAGCTGAGTCGATGATCTGACACTCCCCGCCCTATCGGGCGAGGGTTCTTAGATCGCTCCAAGAACCTTCCTGCTTCGTCACGCCTTCCCTAGATAGCGGCTGTTAAGCTGCCACCCCCGTTCCGGTCGCTCCACAGGCTAACCCCGCCAGTCCGGCGGTTCTTATATTCTTTGCTGCGTTTATGTCCCTGTCGTGAATGGTATTGCACTCAGGGCAATACCATTCACGAATAGACAACGGCAGACTTTCATGGACAAACCCACAGCAGGAGCAACGCTTGGAACTGGGAAAGAATCGGTCTATCTCAACCACAGTACGATCAGCCCATTCAGACTTGTACTTCAGTTGTCGGACAAACTCTCCCCAGTTCGCATCAGCAATGTGCCTTGCCAGCTTTGGGTTTTTGATCATGCCCTTCACATTCAACGATTCAACGCACACAACTTGGTTTTCGTTAATCAGTGTACGGGATGCCTTGTGGGTAGCATCCATCCGGCAGTCGGCTATTTTGGCATGGACACGGGCAACCTTGAGCCTTGCTTTGGCTCGGTTGTTACTGCCTTTTTGCTTTTTAGCCAGTTGACGCTGAAGATAGGCGAGCTTTTGCTCATAGCGTCGTGTGTGACGGGGATTGCCGGATTTATTACCGTCTGATGTGATGAACAGATCGGTTAAACCTAAATCAATGCCTACTGTCTTGTTGCTGACAGGCATTGGTTTAGCGTCAAATTCGCAAAGCATAGAAACAAAGTACCGGCCTGCCAGATCTTTGCTGATGGTGATACTGGAAGGCTCAGAAGCCAGTGGTCGGCTCCAGCGGATATTCAACGGCTCTTTGCTTTTGGCGATGAACAGTTGGCTGTTTTTCATGCTGAAAGCAGCCTTTGTCAGCCGCATACTTTGTCTTGAATGTCTTTTTTTGAATTTAGGGTATTTGGCCCTGCCAGCCCAGAAGTTCTTGAAGGCTTCTTGCTGATCCCTGAGTGTTTGTTGCAGGATCACACTGGAAACATCAACCAGAAATGGGAACTCTTTCTTGAGCGACACAAGCCGTTTTTCTACCTCAGAGTGGGATATGGATTTCCCGTCTTTGTAGTAGGCATCAGTGCGAAAACGGAGGGTGTTGTTATAGACAAAACGGCCACAGCCGAACGACTGAGCAAGAAGTGTTTCCTGTTCTGGCGTTGGGTAGAACCTTTCTTTATAGGCACGTTTTTGTTTCATGCTTACAGAGTATTATGCATCCTGTAAATATACAACAAATAATAACTGCTGCTATGGAATCCAGCTTACCCCCAGTCCTATCGGACTGGTCGCCTGTATCCCCGCCCGATTGGGCGAGGCTTTACGCGGATATGCGGTAATATCAGTACAGAAAAGCGCGAATACCTACAGTGCCATACTGGTCATGACCGCCCTCAGTAGGTGTAGTTGCGAGGCCTGGCCATATTATCACTAAAGAAACTCTCCAACCAATAAATGACTATTGTCGTTTGATATATCGACAATAGCTGATCGATCGTCCCTGAGAAAAACCACTGCCGCCGCCGGTGATCATCACATTTTTCATGGCATTCCCTCCCCCGCTTTTTGGTTATTTTTATGGGGTGAGCCTATCTCTCTCAAAACGCCTGTTCAGCGCGGGGCGACAATAGAGCGCCTTTACCTCACCGGCGGCATGTGATAAATCCTACTGGCAAATAATAAGGCAGGAAAAAATACCGATGGCAAATGATAAGTAGTTGGCCAAATGGAATCGTATATTTCTGGCTAAGTGGGCAGTTGCTATGCAAGGCGCAACGTAGGGAGCATAGCCGTAGCTATGTGACCGGAGTTGCAACGCCGCACGACTGCATGGATGCAGGAGATAGAGCAACGCAGGAGCAGTTGCCGGGAGTGACTGACAACTTAGTCAGAAATATATGATTTCATTTGGTTAACTACTTATAGGCAATGTATTGCACACCTTTAACGATGCGTTTTCCAATCAGCGTCTGGATGAGGTCATGGACTATTTTGTATTTGACGACGATTTAAACATTGTCAGCGAATAGAGTTATGGCCGTGCGGCGATACCTAAATTTGTCCGAGGTGTTGCTCCGCGCTAAATTGATTAACAAAATAAGATGGGGTAGCTGCGGTGAATCGCTCAAAAAAACATCATCTGCCGAATGGCGGCTTTCGCAATAACGATGCAATGCAAATGCATCATCGCTCGTTATGGAACATCTTGAAATGGAAAATCACCGAGGCACTGCCGGAGAAAGTTTCTATTCCGGTGGTAGACGATGATTATTCGGTCTTTGAGAATTCAGATAAATCCCTGACCAGCTGGATTGGTCATGCGACCTTTTTAATTCGCCACCAGGGGATGAATATCATTACCGACCCACACTTTTCTGAACGAGCGTCTCCTGTACAGTGGGCTGGCCCCAGGCGCTACTCTCCACCAGCGATCGATATTGCTGCCTTACCCCACGTGGATGTGGTGGTGATTTCTCACGACCATTACGACCATCTTGATCGAAACTCAGTATTAGCCATTCAGAAAAAACAAAAAGACAATCCCCCCCTGTTTATGCTGCCCCTGGGCTTAGGCCAATGGTTCAGCAAACACGGTATAGCTAACTGGGTCGAGCGGGACTGGTGGGAATCCCATACCCATCGCGGCTGGACATACACGGCAGTACCTTGTCAGCACTTCAGTGGCCGTTCAATATTTCCGGATCGAACGCTCTGGTGTGGCTGGGTATTTGAAGCGGCGACTGAAGCAGCTGAACCGGGTAAACGCTTTTATTTTGCCGGGGATACTGGCTACAGTTCAGATTTTAAAGCCATTGGTGAGCACTTCGGCTACATGGATATGGCCATGGTGCCGATTGGTGCCTACGAGCCACGCTGGTTTATGAAAGAGATCCATGTTAATCCGGAAGAAGCCGTGCATATCCACAACGATGTTGGCTCACGCCTGTCGCTGGCAATGCACTGGGGCAGCTTTATGCTAACCAATGAGCCGATGTTGCAACCACCGGAAGATCTGCAGCTCGCCAAACAGCAGCACGGCGTTGCCGATAACGACTTTATTGTGATCAAACCCGGAAAGATTACTGCTTTATTTGAGCAATAATAAGTTCCGGATCGTTACCTTGCTGTTATTGCGGTATCCTTCTCTTTTCTGACCATCAGCCAAGCGATAACCATGATCGATAAAGCCGCCCTAATTAATACCATCGCCGCCAAAGCCGGTGAACTCTTTAACGGTGACAAAAGCCAGACCCGGGAAGATATCGAAAAAAATATCAAGGCACTGGTGGGCAGTGCCCTGTCCAAACTGGAGCTGATCACCCGTGATGAGTTTGATACCCAGGTTGCTGTTCTGAGGCACACCCGTGAGCGCCTTGAAGCGCTGGAAAAAGAGATGGAAGCATTTAAAGCAGAACAAGAAGTGCCGGAAGACAGCAGTAACGATAACCAGCAAAGCGCTGACCATTAATCACTCTCCAGCCTCTTGCGCCTGCGGCTTAAGACAGGCGCCAACTTGTGAACTACCCTGAAATAACTTTGTCAGATCCTTTCAGTAATAAAACGGTATATTTTATTTTCCGCTTCTGCACCTTCCGGGCAGTGACCCGCTTCACCGAAGAATGCTATTTCACTATCAGAAGACATTGCCGCCGTCGCTCTCATATCTTTCGGCGAAGCTACCGGGTCATCTTTGGTATTAATCACCAGCAACGGTACACTGGTGTGGGGTTTACCATCAAAGTAGCCCTTGGTTTTCAGTGACAATGGAATGGTATACCGCCCCGGATTATCAAGCCCTTTATAAGTCAGCCCCTGACGTGCAAAAAAGGAATCGACACTCATTGCCGGCAAATATTGCAACTTTTCAGGTTGAGTCAAAACACCATCTACCAGTGCACAACGTGCGACCACAGCCTTAAGTTCAGGGGTAGCAACAGTGAACTCCATTAAACTCAGCCCCCCCCCGGAAGATGACAATGCCGCCACCCGTTTTTCATTCAGAAGCGTTGAGTTTTTCACGTAAGCCAAAGCGGCATTATGTGCCTCAGCTTCTGTACCCGGAGAAACTTTTAATGCCCTGTTCAGGCCGCCTCCGGGAATATCAAATGTAATGACCGCATAACCGGTGTCTGTATATTTTTTAGCACTCTGAAAGTGCTCAACCAGAGTTTTGTCTACGCCTCCGGTCCAGAGAATAACAGGCAGTTTTTTGTCGTTTTCTGCCAACTGTCTGGGTAAATGCAAAAGCCCTTTGATACTGCCGCCCTGCGACAGAGGCATATCAATGACGGCGATGCGCTGCCCCATGTTCAGCCCAGCCTTAACGTAATAATCAACGGCATTTCTCAGTGCCGCCTGCTCATGATCGCTGAGAAGGTTCGGGTAGGAGGCGGTTAAATAGAGTCCGGATACTCGTTGTAAAAGAGCAGCAGTCTGAGCTGAAGGTGGCTGTTGAGACGCTACTTTCTCTGCATGCCGGGTCCATTCGTAAGTCCAATGACCGGGGCCATATACCGTTATAGTGTCCCGCAGTGGACTGCTGCTATTGATCCGTGGCAGTACGGTATCAAAGTCACTTTCGGTAACTCCGAGCGCTTTCCAATCCGACAACCGTAGTTCACGATACCAGTGCTCCTGATCACTTGACTCGACTTCACCGCCACGAAACTCTTCGTGCTGCTGAAGATTAGTGTCAGATGCCTTACTCTGTAACGCCGTGGGTTGAATGCCCCCCATGCATGCAGCTAATGCTGCAAACAAAGGAGTTAACAGCAACAGCCTTTGAGTTCTTTTCATTTTGTTAACCTGCATTGTTTACCATAATTTCCGCTCAACCTTATAAGCTCTTTTGTGAACAAGTCGTGAAGTAGTAAGCTTCACAAAATGTTCACAGGTCACATGATATCCAGAGCCTTCTCTTTTTTTCCGTTAAGCCATGTTTGCCGTTAAACCATGCGTATATTAATCGTTGAAGACAATGCTGATATCACCGCCAGTATTGCCGACTATCTTGAATTCAAAGGTCATCAGTGCGACTACGCCTATGATGGTATGTCCGGCCTTAACCTTGCGACCAGCCATGAATATGATCTGTACATCTTTGATATCGCCATGCCAAACATGGATGGTCTGGAGCTCTGCCAGGTTCTCAGAGGCCACCGGAAAGATAAAACTCCGGTCATTTTTCTGACCGCCCGGGATACGCTGGAGGACAAACTGGCGGGTTTCGCCTCCGGAGCCGATGACTATCTGGTGAAACCTTTTGAACTGAAAGAGCTCTACGCCCGCCTGGAAGCGATTAGCCGACGTTTAAACACTCATTCCTCCACGCTCAATCTATCTGACCTGACAGTAAATATTGATACTCAGGAGGTTCATCGACAGGGGGAAAAAATTCAGCTCTCTCCTAATAACTTCAAGCTATTAAGAGTACTCATGGAGCACTATCCCGCAGCAGTTTCCCGCAAAACTCTGGAGTATCAGCTTTGGGGAGATGAACTGCCCGACAGTGACTCCCTGCGCAGCCACATCTATAAACTTCGTCAAAAAATTGATAAACCCTTTGGGCAACCCCTGATTCAAACCGTTCCGGGCTGGGGCTTTCGGATGGCTCAACAGGAAGGTGATGATGAAACTGGTCAATAGCCTTCGGTTCCGAATACTGGCAGCCTGTCTTATATTCGGGTTGATAGCCAACGTCATCTTCAGTCTGTTTCTGTTCGTCGCCTTTGAAACAGGGGAAGACACCATGTTTAACTGGCAGATAGCCAATGAGGCAGAGCAGTACCGTTCTCTTTATCTGGATCATTTCGAGGTATTAAAACGCCTGAACACAGTGGGCACCTGGAAGGTCGGCAATGACTCGCAGTTACTGGCTTACCTGGGCCATGACGCTTTAACAACGGAATCACTTTCTGACTCCCCATACATTGATGTCTATGTTGATACCAGTCAGCAAGGCTTTGAGATTTTTGAATACACCCACGATCAAAAGGTTTTTCAGATCGTTCGGTCTCCTCTACCCCAGAGTTATGGATCAGACACATTTTTTTATTACTTAATCGATATCAGCCAGTTTGACCGGGGCCAAAGCGACACTCCCTGGAAAATAGCACTCTCTATTGTTGTTTGCAGTCTGGTTATGCTGGGTCTGGCATGGATAACTGGCTTGCAGGTCAGCCACTTCGTGATTGCGCCATTGACCCAGCTGAAACAGGATCTGGATACCCTGGATTTCTCCAGTGAACAACAGCTGGCAGGCGACTATTACCACGATGAAGTGGGCGCGGTAGCCCGATACATTAATAAACTGCTCCTGCGCATCAGCAGGATGATAGATCGGGAAAAACAATTCACCCGGGATGCCAGCCATGAATTGCGGACACCGATTACTAACATTGCTATGGCTTCGGAAATTCTGCAACTTGCTGTCATTGATAACCCCGGTATTCAGCGCCCATTGCAACGAATAACCCGTGCCACTGAAGACATGAAAAATCTAATAGAGAGTTTTCTTCAGCTCAGTCGCGAAGAGTCGATCTGTGAAGCAACTCAAACCATCAGCCTGCACACCACGGTAGAGCAATCCCTGGATCGGCATCAATATCTGGTGGCTCACAAACCCGTCACACTGCATAACCAGGTGCCGACCACGGTCACCGCCTCTTTGCCTCCGGTCATATTCAGTATTATGCTGGATAACCTGGTGCGTAACGCCTGTCAGTACACAGACTCTGGCGAAGTGACCATTTTTGCTAATGACAGCAGGCTATGGATACAAGACTCTGGACCAGGATTTAAAGATGAAGCCATTCCCCGTTTACTGAAACCCTGGGAAAAAGCACACGTCAGTGGTCTGGGGCTGGGATTGAGCATTGTTGCACGAATCTGTCAGGCTCGACAATGGCGGCTGGAGATTAACAACCGAAAACCCGAAGGGGCCGACACGCCATCAGGAGCCGTCATCAAGATACTGTTTTCACAACCTGTTCACAACGCAATCACAAACTGATCACTCTCATTATCTTATCATCGTTGCCAGTTTTGACAGCAACGGATGACAATAATGACTGTACGATCAATTGCGACTGCAGCCAGTCTGCTGGCCACTTTTGGACTGGCCAGCACTGCCCATGCCATAGAAAATGACTGGGAAATGATCCTGGGCCTGGGTGCCTCCCATGAGAGCAGCATTTATAAAGGTGTGGATGGCGAAACCAATCCTCAACCCATTGCCCACATTGAGTATGGTGATTTCTGGGTGCGTGGAGAACAGGCGGGTTACACGCTCCTTGAAGGGAACAACTGGAGCCTGTCTCCGGTGATCAGCCTGGGAGTCGGCTCTGGTTTTGAACAAGACAATGTTAAAGATAACGATCTTTTCAAAGGGCTGGATGAACGTAAAGCAGGTATTGGATACGGTCTGACTCTGGGATACGACATGCAGTGGGCTGAACTGACGGCATCCGTCCTTAACGACACCAAGTCCGATATCAGTGCCGGGTTCGAACTGGGCAGGGAGTTCCAGATTACTGATCGGTTTAGCATTGAAACGGCTGCGTCCGCAACCTGGCGTAGCAGTGGTTACAATGATTACTACTACGGCATTTCCAGCAAAGAAGCCGGTAATAATCCATTACTCTCCACCTACAAAGCCGACGCCGGAGTGGATATGGGTCTGGAAGTGATGGCTACTTATCAACTTTCTTCCCGCTGGCTTTTGGTCGGTGGTGCTGAGTACACCCGTTTCAGCAGCAGTGTTACCGACAGTCAGCTGGTCGACAAAAGCAACCAGACCTCTGTGATGGCAGGTGTTGCCTACATGTTCTAGTGCATCTAAGCAGCTGATACCCATACACAGGCACCTCGTTCCCACGGACCTCCGTGGGAATGCTTACCAAACCTCTCCGAAAATATAGCCCTGCATTAAACTCTCATGATTCCGGGCAGAAGTTGATACCCACAAATGCAGCTTCTCCGTAGTAGCTCTGTCGATATTTAATCCCGGGATGTTGCGATTGTTGCTATTTTTCTTGAACAGCCTGAGTCACCTTGGGGGGTTACATTATGCAACCTGCAGCAGGGTTTAGGACCAGTACCGATGTCGATACAGCGGGCAATGAAATCAAGCCTGAAGTAGTCCGTGATATGGCTCGCTTTGATCACCGGTGGGTTCGCGTCCCCCAGGAAGTGTTCGCCAAAATCGCCAGCTATTTATCAATCAGCGATATCCATAATTTTGGGCAAGCATCGCCGACAACGGGCGATCGTCTTCGGTCATGCGGCCTGACAGAGGTCCATTACTTCCTCTCCCAGAGCAGGCAAAAGCAGTCTTCGTGCCGGGCAATCATTCAGTCCAGACAGCAACTCCTTGAGCACCTCAGGACGTTGTCGATATTTTCTGTTCGACATTTCCCTGCGCAACTGGGCCCAGCTTTTTACTCATTTTATGCCAGTCATTTACGCCAGCAGATTCTTGACGGGGCTGCACTGACCCTTATACCCAGTGGCAGCAGAAATCTTAATCGCTCTACCCGTCATCTGTGTGATCATATTCCCATCCTCATCGAGAGGAAGTCGGAGAATTACAGTAATATTCTGGCTCTGGATCATGGTCACTGGGTCAGTAAAGCTGAAATCAAACACGATTATTTTGCCTGTTTTCGTCATCAGCATGCCGACCATATTTTATTTGTCCCGCAATCGGTAAGCAGTGGGTGGGAGAAACTTTTTTCCTGCACCTACAGTGGCAAAGAGCATTTACTGTCTGTTTATGAATGCAGAAATGGTGCATGGGTTGAGCAACAGCAAATGACAACGGGTGACGTTTTTCCTCAGTGTAAGTACAAGTACATCAGTAATATATACCTGTCACCTGATGCCAGGTCACTGGTCTGTATTAACCGGGGGCGAGCTGGCGCTATTCTTGGTCGGGGGACTGATGGCCAGTGGGTCAATAAAGGCAACATTAGTACAAATTACAATCATACTTTGCTGTTCAGTGCCGACAGCAAAAATCTTGTGCTTTATCATAGATCACGCATTACGGTAATGGGCCAGGCAGACGATGAATCCTGGTCACGAACGGCTGATATTATTGTTGAAGATCGTGCTGATGACCTGGAACTCACACCCAATGACAATAAAATGAGCGAATATGAGCTTAATCTGGAAGTGGTATTCAGCCCGGATAACCGCCATTTTGCTACATGGCTTAGCGATGATTTTGATGCGGATGCTGTCAGGCGAGATTATTTCTTTGTCGCCATTTTTGCCCTCGGTCCTGAAGGGCATTGGTGTGAAAAAAAGAGAATTATTAAAACCTGCAACCCGCCAAGTTATTACTACCATCTTAAACCCAATTTCAGCCCCGATGGTCGGTTTCTAATCATCACCACTCAAGTTAGTTTGGATATCTGGGAGTTAAATACTGACGACCAATGGCTGCCCGCTGTTCAGGAGAAGTACCAATGCGGTGGTGGTACGATTCATTTTTCTGCGGACCCCTGTGAATTCATCAGAAAGAGGTGGCGGTGCGTAACAATCTGGCGCAAGGCGGCGTCCGGAATGTGGGGCCGGGCACAAACATTCCCGGCTGAGTCCCTGACAAAAGTCAGTCCCAACGGTGAAACCATTGTGTGTAACGATCCAGCAGGCCATACGGATATCTATCAACGTAAACCTGTTGGTGAACTTTGCGCTAAACCCGCCGGTGAGTGGGTCAGGCAACGCATCGAATTTTCCGTCGAACAAGTAGGTTTCAATCAAGAAGGCTACCTGCTGGCTGTGGTTCCTGAAACGGATTCGCACAGCCTGATTCTGTTCGGGTTGACGGCAGACGGGAGCTGGCTGGAAAGGGACTGTTTGCAAACAGAAACCAGGATTGCGAAATTTTGTTTCAGCCCGTGCAGCCGCACCCTTCTGGTCACCAGTTTGCTCCCTGACGGTGATATTTTAGTGCCAAAGGTTGTTTCCTTCTGGCAGATCAGGGATCATCAGCCGGAGAATGCCTGTTAGGGATTATCCCGTTGGTTGGTGCGGTATAAGTAGTTAACCAAATGAAATCATATATTTCTGACTAAGTTGTCAGTCACTCCCGGCAACTGCTCCTGCGTTGCTCTATCTCCTGCATCCATGCAGTCGTGCGGCGTTGCAACTCCGGTCACATAGCTACGGCTATGCTCCCTACGTTGCGCCTTGCATAGCAACTGCCCACTTAGCCAGAAATATACGATTCCATTTGGCCAACTACTTAGCCCGGTCAAGGGTTCTCCACACCGGCCAGCCATGCCCTGAATCAACGTGTCTGAACAACCTCCTGATTAACCGCTTTTATCCTGAATACCCGGTAAATTCGCGCAAGCTACCTTAGGCATCTCTTGTCGTACAACATCCCAGATAAACCTAACCAGTTCCCGGGCAATGGCAACAATAATAACCCTCCATTAAACGCTCATGATTCCGGGCAGAAGTTGATGCCCACAAATGCAGCTTCTCCGTAGTGGCTCTGTCGATATTTAATCCCGGGATGTTGCGATTGTTGCTATGTTTCTTGAACAGCCTGAGTCACCTTGGGGGGTTAACGTTATGCAACCTGCTGCAGGGTTAAAGACCAGTCCCGATGTCGATACAGCGGGCAATGAAATTCAGCCTGAAGTCGTCCATGATATAGCTCGCTTTGATCACCGGTGGGTTCGCGTCCCCCAGGAAGTGTTCGCGAAAATCGCCAGCTATTTATCAATCAGCGATATCCATAATTTTGGGCAAGCATCGCCGACAACGGGCGATCGTCTGCGGTTATGCGGCCTGACAGAGGTCCATTACTTCCTCTCCCTGACCAGGCAAAGGCAGTCTTCGTGCCGGGCAATCATTCAGTCCAGTCAGCAACTCCTTGAGCACCTCAGGACGTTGTCGATATTTTCTGTTCGACACTTCCCTGCGCAACTGGGCCCGGCTTTTTACTCATTTTATGCCAACCATTTGCGCCAGCAGATTCTTGATGGGACTGCACTGACCCTTATACCCAGTGGCAGCACAAATTTTAATCCCTATTCGCATAAACTATTGGGTAATCATATTCCCATCCTCATCAAGAGGAAGTCGGATAATTACAGTGATATTCTGGCTCTGAATCATGGTCACTTGGTCAGGAAAGCTGAAATCAAACACGATAATTTTGCCTGGTTTCGTCATCAGCATGCCGACCATATTTTATTTGTCCCGCAATCGGTAACCGGTACGTGCTCGGAACTTTGTCGCTACCCTTACTGGAGCGGCGAAGAGCATTTACTGTCTGTTTATGAATGCAGGAATGGTGAGTGGGTTGAGCAACAGCAACTGACAACGGGTGACGTTTTTCCTCAACATAATGACAAGCATATTAGTAAGATATACCTGTCACCTGATGCCAGGTCACTGGTCTGTTTTAATTTGGGGCAAAAGGGTGCTATTCTCGGTCGTGGGGCTGATGGCCAGTGGGTCAATAGAGGCAACATTGGTACAGCTCATAATCGTAATTTGCTGTTCAGTGCCGACAGCAAACATCTTGTGTTTTATGATGAATCATACTTTACGATAATGGGCCAGGCAGACGATGAATCCTGGTCACAAACGGGCAATATTACGGTTGAAGATCGTGCTGAAGACCTGAAACTCACATCCAACGCGGAGAAAATGATCCTGTATGAGTTTCATCTGAAAGTGTTATTCAGCCCGGACAACCGCCATTTTGCCATATATTTTGATGATGATTATTATGATGAAGATGTTATTGAACGAGATTATTTCTTTGTCGTCATTGTGGCCCTTGATCCACAAGGGCAGTGGCGTGAAAAAAAGAGAATTATTAAAACCTGCAAGCAGCCAACTAATTGGTACCATCTTAAACCCAATTTCAGCCCCGATGGTCGGCTTCTGATCATCACCTCTGATGATATGGATATCTGGGAATTAAATACTGACGACCAATGGCTGCCCGCTGTTCAGGAGAAGGACCAATACGGCGGTGGTACGATTCATTTTTCTGCGGACCCCTGTGAATTCATCACACAAATGGAGTGGTGGAGCGTAACCATCTGGCGCAAGGCTGCGTCCGGAATATGGGGACAGGCACAGACATTCCCGGCTGAATGCGTGACAAAAGTCAGTCCCAACGGTGAAACCATTGTGTTTAACGATCCTGCGGGCCATACGGATATCTATCAGCGTAAACCTGCTGGTGAACTTTGCGCTGAACCCGCCGGTGAGTGGGTCAGGCAACGCATCGAATTTTCCGTCGAACAAGTAGGTTTCAATCAAGAAGGCTACCTGCTGGCTGTGGTTCCCAAAACAGATTCGCAAAGCCTGATTCTGTTCGGGTTGACGGCAGAGGGGAGTTGGCTGGAAAGGAGCCGTTTGCAAACAGAAGACAGGATTCGGAAATTTTGCTTCAGCCCGAGCAGCGGCACCATTCAGATCGACAGTTTTCAGGTCACCGGTTTGGTTGTTTCCTTCTGGCAGATCATGCCCGATACCGTCTCACGGTAGGCTGACCAGGAATTAACAGACCTGCTGCGGTTGATTTGAAGTTCCCCTGGATCTCTTTCTCACTTAATCCTTAATGATATTATCACCTACAAAGTCGATCGTTTTTCTGCTCTCTTCCATTATTTTATTTTGTGCATCTTGCAGCATTTTTTTAAGTTCTTGAGGTTTTTTGTTTTCTGATTCAATCTGCTGCTTTGTTTCACTGATTGTCTTTTCAAGTGGTGCTATTTTGTTATCGATATGATCGAAAATATTATCTACTTTTTCACGCAACGAGCTACTATCAAACTGGTCGCTTTTATTCGTCAGTTCATCAGTCAGGTTATCAAGAAGGTTTTCATATTTCATATCTTCCTGATTAATAGGTCTGCCTGCCTCTGCAAATAGTTCTTCTACCATATTATTTCTTTCAGTCAGTCTTTCGTTAAGCATTGTTTCCAATTTATCAAGAGACTGATTTAACGTGTGAATCAGTTCGTAGTTTTTTCCTGCGTCAGGATCGAGTTCAAACTTATTCAGTGCATCCTGAATGGTTTGCATCTCGATCTTATTGCCTTTAAGGAGACTACTCACCTGATCCATAGAAAGAGCGGTAATACTCTCAAAATCCTGTATTGACTTAATAACAGGCCCCTCTCCTTTTCCCTCCGGAAGCTGATTGAGAACATCTGCCTTTGTGACCGGGATCCCTTTAAAGCTCCCCTTAACATCAGCAACAGGAGCCTCAGTCGTTAAATTATTAACAGCTGCAGCATTTGAATTATTAACATTCATCGACATCTGCTCTCTCCGTGAACGATTAATGAATAACTCTTCAGAGTTTAGATCATTGAATAACCACAACATTAGCGAGACTTGCAGTCCTCACAAAATGAGCCTATGCAATGAGATAGTAATGTGCTGCCTCGATAAACCACTGACTAATGACAGAGTTTTGACAAGAATATGTTCTTAATGCTCAGCTCAACAAGGGCATAAACCACTTCACTGGCCACCACCGAGCTCAACAGCCAGCACCGCAGCGACCTGATAAAGGCCCCGAATCAGCAGTGTCAATCCAAACTGACCATGATTATTCCCCAAGTTATCCCAGCCGTTACTGGTAAAATCCTCTGGATATTGGTATCGGAGAGAATTAATTTTTTGATCCGGATAGACTTCCTGTGGATAACACCTGTTTTCATTAATACTGCGGGCAAAACAATCAGAATTCAGATTCTGCCGGGCAGTCCATAATGTGGTTTCTGCCGTGGTTTTTTCCAGCCATTGCTGAAAGATTTCCGGCGATTCAAAATACTCTGCGGTTTTCACCGACCTGCCGACCAGGCCGGATAAAAAGGCCCCGATGGCCTGATCAATAAAAGCACCGAGTTTTGCCCGGCCTTTGGCATCCTTATAGTGATAATCCGAGTCATCCCGGTGCATTCTGGCATAATGCAGCACCGCTGCCACCATATTTTCACAAAAAGCGTTCATGAATGCCGCACGCTGATCAAAGCCCGGAGGCATAAAAGCAGTAGTATCAGCGGCATCAAAATAGCTGGTGATTCCGGGGTAAAATTCCATATCGCCAATGTCCCTTAAACCGGAGTAACCCCAATCCGATTCATCAGTAGCCTTGCTGTCCCAGGCCGTTAATGCTCCGGGAAATGCCCGGTCATGGTTAAACATAAAACAGAGAAACAGCTCTCGGCGGTTTTTTTTAAAAGAATGGTACGCACGGATCGTGGAGGTGTGCACAGCGCCCAGGCTGCTCCACACCCCCAAGTCATAACTGGCGTTAATCAAGCCCTGCTCTGCGCGGGTGCTGTTACCGTCAGGGTCTTTCTGATGAGCCAGTGTGCTGTAATCCTGATTGCGTGTAGTGAATTGATACATCAGATAAAAACACCGGCTGCCCAACGCCACCGTTTCCAGCCTTGAACGAAAGTCGGCAAAAATGTCTTCAGGCATCAGTTTAACCGGTACCAGCTTCAACCCGAAAGGCCTCGGTACTTCACTTTTCAGCGATCCCCAAAGTCGGCGGCGGTTCCAGACAAAACGGTGGACTGCCTCTTCCCGGAAAAAATCTCTCAATGGCTCCCCGCAGCGCAGAAATTTCATGCGGGATATCTTCGTACGGGTGTTCATCATTAACGCCCGCCCCCCATAAACAGTACAATTCCCGGATAACGGCTTCGTCCATACTGGCAACTGCGCCTGGTGCAGTCTTTGTTTCTGCTGACAACAGTGCTGCTCAATGGCTTTCTGTAGCGCATGCCCCATGGCAAGGTTGCGCAGGGTAAACGGAGCACTGCTTAATAAGGCTTTGCGCAAAAATGTACTGCTGGAAAACTTGAGCTCATCATAGGGTCGCGGCTCCAGCGGTTCCAGCAAAATGTGTCGATGCATTATCGGCTTGCCCCGCTGTCGGCAGGACAATGGCATACAGGTATCCCCTCTGGCTACCATTGCCTGTCGAATGTCCTGTGGGAGATATTGAGGGGCAACGGCCAGCAATAAATCATAAGGTAGCTGGTGGCGAAGGGATTCCGGCACATGCTCTATGGTTTTTGATTTTGGCGCGGTAGCCTCAAGGGCCAGACAACAGACCTCCATGGTTCTTAACGGAGCTGGAATTTTTTTCAGGGAGTATAAGCCACTGCAGGCCGCCAGGAACAGAAGATCGGGATGATCCTGAAATTTTTTTTCTGGCACAGAGCAGTTCAAGGGGTAGATTCTCAGTATGCGCCGGTACAAGTCCACCGTTCGTAACGACTCAGGAAAAGCCCGATCTATTTCACCTGCCCTTATTGCCCGCTCGACCCATTCAGGATGAGCACGCATCAGGGATGGGGGGCACCCGGAAATAGAGCCAGGCCATTTATCCAGATATCGTCGGCAAAAATCTTCTGTTTTTGCCGAATCAGGCAATTGCTTCAGGAGCGAAGAACTCCATTGCTGGTGAAAAACCTCATTGGCCAGCTCCGGGTGCTCCAAGAATATTTGGCGGGGGATATAATCAAACTGTTTCACCAGGTCAGTTTGCCTGATAGCCTTGACGCAGCGCTGATAAGTACGTAGAGACTGCGGAATATCATCCAAATTAGTAATTCCCAATTGATCAATCAACTGATCTGCTACCGATTCTGAAATATATTTGCAGAAAAAGTTTAATTTCTGTACTGCCATGGAACATAATTCGGGGTAAAACGCCGCACAAGGATTCACAAACTCAATTAACCCGGGATTTTCTTTGATCGCCTCCAGGCACAGGGCATAATTTTGATGCTTGGAGGGCACATACTTCAGGGTATCCGGGCAAGTCGCCACCAGATCAGGAAACTGAACTGACCGGACATAATCAGAGGCGATATTGACTGGCAGAGCACCGATCCGAAGGCAAAATTTATTAAAAGAACGGGTTTTCAACCGAGCCGGGATATTTTGATAAAACCACCCCAGCCCGAGATTTTTTTCCAGACACTCCCGGGCAAGGGCTTCAGTGATTGCAGCCGGAGGCAAATCCCTGAGATCCAATCTATAGTCACTGACCAGATCAGCCGTCAGCACACTCTTCAGAACCTCTACCCGGGTATGTTGAAGTACCCAGGCTCTACTCAGCCAACAAGAAAATTTTATCCTTTGGTTAAACTCTTCTTTACTGGTTATTTCCTCTGGCAGCTGTAAATAACAGGCAAGCAACTGACGTTGATGGTCAGATACAGGACGGGCAGGACCATCAATAAAAGGGTCAGCAGAAGGTTGAATAGCAACAGAGCGAGGTAGCCCGGGTTGTTTTGCCTCTGTTGATTTCAGTAACCCCGCAGTGGATGAAAATGCCTTCTGTAATACTCCCGCTCCAACTTCGGCTGAAGCGACATTGGTAAAGGCAGAAGACGTGATGAGCGAGTGACTGTCACTATCATCAGATGAACTGGGCATCGCTGTTTGCGTATCTTTTTTTTGTTTCTTCGCTGGTAAAGCATTACTGCAACAGTCAACGACATTCATAATTCGACGCTTTTAAAAGAATTATTTTTTATCCACCTGGATGCTGTAAATGTAACCTTTTATTCGATCTGACTATTACGATGCAAAGAAGTTCCTGATTAACATTGTTGAATGTTTGAATGACGCAAATTGCACAGTAACTCTCTCATAAGCTGCTATCTTTGATCCTTTAACGTTGTTTAATCGGTCAATAATAACAATGCCTTCAACACTGGCGCAGGTTTACACTCGGGCAAATCAGGGCATACGTGCACCTGCGGTTTCAGTAGAAGTCCATCTTTCTCAGGGCCTGCCCGGTTTGAATATTGTCGGCCTGCCGGAAGCGGCGGTTCGCGAGAGTAAAGACCGGGTGCGCAGTGCACTTATTAATAGTGGCTATGAATTTCCCGATGGTCGCATCACGGTGAATTTAGCCCCGGCCGACCTCCCGAAAGAAGGCGGCCGCTTTGATCTGCCCATTGCCCTGGGCATTCTGGTGGCTTCGGGACAACTGCCGGGTGAGGCTCTTGAAGATAGAGAGTTCCTTGGTGAGCTGGCACTTTCTGGCCACCTTCGCCCTGTCCGGGCGGTGCTTCCTGCTTCATTAGCCTGCAAAGACATCAACAGATCATTGATTCTTCCTGAGCAGAATGCCTCTGTTGCCGCCATGGTCAGCAGCGTCACGATTATTGGCACCCGCAGTCTCCCGGAGGTGTGCGCTTTCCTGCTGGAAAAGACGCCGATTGAACCGGCAAAACCCGACCGAAACAGTTTTAAAACAAACTATCCAGACCTGGCGGATGTACGAGGTCAGGAGCAAGCCAAAAGAGCGTTACTGATTGCCGCTACGGGCTCGCATCACCTGCTCCTCTTTGGTCCACCCGGTACCGGGAAAACCATGCTGGCCAGTCGTCTGCCTGGATTGCTGCCACCGCTGACAGAGAGCGAAGCCCTTGATGTGGCCGCAATTCATTCACTCACATCCAGCTCCATGGATACCCTCTGGCAGCGCCCTTTTCGCACACCGCACCACTCATCTTCATCGGTTTCCCTGGTGGGCGGTGGCAGCATACCGCAACCGGGGGAGATCTCTTTTGCCCATCATGGTGTTCTGTTTCTGGATGAAATGCCGGAGTTTGCCCGCGCGGCCCTGGAAATACTCAGAGAGCCCCTGGAAAATGGTGAGGTAGTCATCACCAGGGCCAAAGGTCAGGAGCGTTTTCCGGCCCGATTCCAGCTGGTTGGTGCCATGAACCCCTGCCCCTGTGGTTACCTGGGTGATAGTCAGCGAACCTGCCGGTGTTCACCGGACCAGATCAGACGCTACCGGAACAAATTATCCGGGCCATTACTGGATCGTATTGACCTTCAGATTGAGGTGCCATCCCAGACTATCGAAACCATGATGGAACCTGCTGTTCAGAACAACGATGAAACCGGTTCAGAACAGCTTAGAGAGCTGGTGATCAGCGCCCGGAAGAGACAGCAGGCCAGACAGGGAAAAATCAACTGCCAACTGTCGTCCAGGGAGCTGTTTGAAGTCTGTGCGCTGGGTGAAAAGGAGAAAGAGCTGATCACCAGGGCATCCGCGCAACTGCAAATATCAACCCGGGGGCTGCATCGGATTTTACGAGTGGCCAGAACCATTGCCGACCTTGCTGGCAGTGCCTCGGTGCAAAGCCCGCACCTGGGCGAAGCCCTGCAATATCGGCAACTGGATCGTCAGTCACTGGAATAGTTTTCATTCTCTGCTGAAATTACCCAACCTTATAAACGGTAAACCTCTTGCCAATTTAAGGGATTCCCTACGGGATCCTCGCCAATACTGTTAATGTAATGCTGTGCCAAGAGTTGATGACTGTATGTTTGCTTATTACAAAGAACAGGATCATCTACCTTTCCCAAATCAATACAACACTCTTCAGATATCTCTTCCCGGGATATCTCAGCCGGTAGTTTGGGTAGCTCATTGAACGGAACAATATTTGATTCAAGAATTCTTACAAACTCCTGCTTACTCCCATCCGCAGAAGCCTGTTGGCCGACATCGGCCCTTTCCCGGATCATATTCGCCACCAAGCCCTCAATAACAGCATCGGCCATCTGCTGGCGGTCATTACCCATAGCGTTATCGGGCAGGCACTCTGAAACAAGTTGAGCTATATGCCGGTAGCGTAGCTGAGGCTCGTTACGAAGATCGACTCGAAGCGGTGCCTGACCTGGAACTGCCAGGTCAATTATTTCTGGCTGACGCACACAGCACGAACAGAAAATCCTTTTTATACGCCGCATAAAACCTGCGCCTCTTTCTTCAGAACGCCCTTGAACCAGGTCCTCACGAGACCTGTCCTGTGCAGGCCAAAGGTCATAACTTGCGGCTCTTGCCTCCATGAAAATCGCTCCTCTTAACTAACTGCCAGATCATAAATTTTGTTATTAACCAAACCATTAGACCCCAAAAACCGGTAATTTATCCTTCCTGCCAATAAAAAAAACCGTGCCCACGATAAACGCGGGCACGGCTGCAAAGACAATCGTTTGCTGCTCTTCTATCGAGCAGTTTTTAACTATCAGGCCAGGGCCAGTTCGCCGGTTTCCGGAGCCTGACCGCTTTTCATCAGCTCGTTCATCTCAGTCTTGATCTGATCAGAACGTGGACCAAAGATGGCCTGCATATTCTGGCCTACCACCAGCACAGCTGTGGCACCCAGAGCCTTGATGGCTTCAACATCCACATTCTCTGGCTTATCCACAGTGACACGCAGACGGGTGATACAGGCGTCAATGCTCTTGATATTGCGCTGGCCACCAAAAGCGATGAACAGTTTTCTGGCCTGCTCACTGCCAACTTCTGCCGTACTTGCCGCTTCTGCTTCCTGTTCACGACCCGGTGTACGCAGGTTGAACATCTTGATGGCAAGCGTGAACACGGTGTAATACAGCGCCGCGTAAGCCAGGCCCCACACCAGAATCATGGCTGGTTTGGTACCAATGCTGAATGACAGCGCATAGTCAATCAGACCGTGGGAGAACGAACCACCCATCTTGATTTCGAAGAAGTTGGTGATCACAAATGCAATACCTGCCAGCAGTGCGTGAATTCCGTACAGGATTGGCGCAACAAACAGGAAGGAGAATTCGATAGGCTCAGTAATACCGGTCAGGAAAGAGGTCAGAGCCGCAGACATCATAATACCGCCCACCACTTTCTGGTTTTCGGTTTTCGCACTGCGCCACATGGCAATCGCCGCCGCTGGCAGACCAAACATTTTGAACAGGAAGCCACCCGCCAGGAAGCCTGCAGTCGGGTCACCGGCAAAGAAACGTGGGATATCGCCATTCACCACAACGCCAGAAGCAGTGACAAACTCACCCATCTGAGACTGGAAAGGTACGTTCCAGATATGATGCAGGCCAAATGGAATCAGCAGACGCTCGATAAAGCCATAGACAAAGCCCATGGTCACAGGATTACCTTCAACGGCGTAATTACCAAAAGCATCAATGGCATTACCGATGGGTGGCCAGATAAAGCTCAGCGCCACACCCATCACGATGGCAGCAAAAGCGGTGATAATCGGCACAAAGCGCTTGCCCGCAAAAAAGCCCAGGTACTCAGGCAGCTGGATTTTATAGAAGCGGTTGAACATGACCGATGCCAGAATACCCACCAGGATGCCGCCAAACACACCGGTATCAATAGAAGCGATACCCATGATGGATTTGGTTTCGATACCCAGGGTGTTGGCCATAACCCCCATGGTAGCGAGCAGAACCACATAGCCTACAACCGCTGCCAGAGAAGAAACACCATCGTTATCCGTCAGGCTGAGTACCACGCCGATAGCAAACAGCAGAGGCAGATTACCAAAAACAGCACCACCCGCCTGAGCCATGATATGGTTCAAGAGTTCAGGAAAGATTGAAAAGTTTGCACTGCCTACCCCCAGCAGAATACCGGCAGCGGGCAAAATTGCCACGGGCAGCATCAGCGAGCGCCCGATTTTTTGTAGAAGGGAGAATGCTTTTTGCACCTGTTTACCTTTAGTTGCCGTTTTTTAAAAAAAATATAAAAACGTTGCCAAGACAGTTCTGATCATCTGAATTTGGGCGCAGGATTTTGATACATTTGCTTGCTTTATGAACTGACTTAGATCAAAAAATGACAGACTTTCTGTTATCTAAAGGCACTTTTTTATTATTGTTTTATAACAAGTTGAGCATATTCGAGCACCATACCGAAGTCGTTACCCAGTTGGCTATTAGCAAGAAAGGTTGTCGCGAAAGTGACACAAGCCTTAAACCACAAAGGACACCAAGCTCACGAAGTCATCTTTTCAAAGACTTCGTGCTCTTCGTGTCCTTTGTGTTTTCAAAAAAGCGCTCTACCTTTCGCGCCCTCCCCTGTGCAATCGCCAGGGGAGTTCCGACTCTTTTTTTATCGCGGCTGGACGGGAAGAAGGTTGATTTCTACACGACGGTTTTTGGCACGACCTTCAGCGGTTTTATTGCTGCCAACAGGGTCTGCAGAGCCACGGCCATAGGCAACAATGCGGTCACCACTGACACCTTGAAAAGCAATATAGTTAGCAACACTGTCAGCCCGGTCCTGGGAGAGAGGTACGTTTATCTTATCCCCTCCGGTACTGTCGGTGTAACCAACCACTTCGATCATGTTACGGTCATACTCCCTGAACACTTTCGACACAGAACCCAGCACCGGATAAAAAGCAGACCTGATATCGGATTTGCCGGAGTCGAAAGTGATATTGGATGGCATAATCAGTTTCAGCTCATCACCCTGGCGGTATACCTGTACGCCGGTTCCCTCCAGTTCTGCTCTCAGTACTCTTTCCTGTCGATCCAGATAATGGCCATAACCGGCACCTGCAGCACCACCGATGATGGCACCTTTCAGGGCACCATCACCACCATCGGCGATAGCACCAATCGCAGCACCCGCCAGAACACCACCAAGGCCATACTTGGTTGACTTGCTGGCCTGCTGTTCACCGGTGTAAGGATTGGTTGTCTGACAGCCTGCCAGCAAAGCCCCCATCAACAGGGTGGCAACGGCAAATAATCTTTTCAATTGCATAATGGTTTTCCTTAGCAAATTAGCCGCGAATAATACTATTTTCACGAATTTCTTCACCTATTGTGGTATCAGGACCGTGTCCGGTGACCACAATGGCTTCTTCGTCCAGCGTATAGAGTCTTTGTTTGATCGATCGTTCAATGGCTTTGTAGTCTCCGCCCCACAAGTCCGTTCGCCCAATTGACCGGCGGAACAGCGTATCCCCGGCGATCAGAAGCTTTGGCTGTTCAAACCAGAAACACATGGAGCCGGGCGTATGCCCCGGAGTGTGCATGGCCACACCTTCACAGCACGGCAGTTCTTCATCATCTGTTAACCAGTAATCAGGATCTGGAACCGGGCTATAAGGAACACCGAACATACGGCATTGCATTTCAAGGTTGTCCCAGAGGAACTTATCCCCCTCATGGAGATAGATGGGCGCACCGGTCTGTTTTTTGATGTCGCCACTGGCCAGGAAATGATCCAGATGAGCATGGGTGTGGATAAGCGCGACAACCTGTAAATCCAGCTCCCGGAGCTTGGTCATAATAATGTCAGGATCGCCACCGGGATCTACGACAAATGCCTTACGGGTGACCGGATCACCAATAATTGTACAGTTACATTGCAGAGGCCCAACAGGGAAAGTCTGCCGGATAAAGGCTGGTTGGTTTGTCATTTGACCTTCACAGTAGTTTGCTATGTTCGGTCAGGATTCTAATATTATTTTTCTGCCGGGTCTTTCCTTATATGCAGTGGGCTACCATGGCCAGCAATAATCACGAACGGCTTATTTAGATCACAGCATCTCACAACCTTAACAGGAACAGAGTCGCCTCCCTGACTGAAGTCTCATTTTCTGCATCAGAGCCACACGGGCATTGACCAGGCCAGCAGAATCAACCCGCAGAAATGCTTTCTGCCCGGGATGGGGAAAGTTCCATTCCTGAATGTACTCATCCGCATCATCTGAATCCTCTTTGGAAAAGACCTCCGGGATCAGGGAATATTTATGATAGATCCATTCTTTTCGGGTCAGCCCTGGCCTTGGCTCAGATATGGATAGTGAAAAGCGGATTTGTCTCAACACGTTACTACTCCTCAGTAATTCAGCAGGCGTCACTTTATGGAATCATTAGTGTTCAGCTGCACAGGCCTTTGAGGTAGGTAGTGTAGTCAAAAAAAAACTGGTCATAAGTACCAAAAGAATATTCCACCGCAAAAATAATTGAGCGAAAAATTATTCATTAAATTAATAAATGAAGTCAGTCAAACAGCCCCCATAAAGCCAACCAAATAACAGTCAATCTGACCAGGAATGAAGCTATCTCTACCAATAGTGACTATGTAAATACCAAAACAAAATAATAACCCGTAAAAATCGTGTCTATTCTCAGAGTTCAATCCAGTAGACAGACCCCAAAAGCTATGCAGCCAGGCAACAAAAACACGGAAAAACAACCCATTATAAATGGTACTATGATTCTACTCATAGCCGGACTGTTCGGAGTTATCACCGGATGGCTTGACCTGAATGCACTTAATCAGGCCGGTGATGTGGTATCCGACCTGTTTATACGAATGCTGAAACTGATCAGCCTCCCCATTATCTTTTTTGCCCTGGTTTCCACTCTTTCCGGAATGGGCGAAGCGTCGGAGGTAAAACGCCTGGGTGGTCAGGTTCTGAAATACACGGTGATCACTACCCTGATTGCCGCTACTGTTGCCCTGGTCCTTTACTTATTCATTGCTCCGGCGGGAAAGGCTGGTGCATTAGCTGGAGCCGCCGAGCCTTCAGGCCCCTCTGGCAGTTATTGGTCTTATCTGCTCGGCGTGATTCCTGCCAGTTTTATCGAGCCCTTTTACACTCATAATGTGATGGGTGTGCTGTTTCTGGCCCTTCTGCTCAGTGCTGCCATTATGGCTCTGGAAAAGCGGCACAAGGCTGTTTTGCATGCCTTTTTTGACAGTATGTTTGCTGCCATCATGAAGATGACCGGCCTGATCCTGAAACTTATGCCTCTGGCGGTCTGGGCATTTGTTAACCAGTTTATCCACGATCTGCAGAGTCAGAAAATTCTCCAGGACCTTGGGCTCTACCTGATGTGCGTGGTGCTGGCTAATATCGTACAGGCTGGCCTGATGTTGCCGCTGTTGCTGAAATTCAAAGGCATTTCTCCCTGGCAAACCATGAGAGCCATGTGGCCAGCGCTAACCGTGGCTTTTTTCGCCAAATCGTCGGCGGCGGCTCTGCCCTATGCGGTTGAGTGCGCTGAAAAAAACATGGGGGTTCAGAGTAAAGTGGCCCGTTTCAGCCTCCCTTTGTGCATTACTGTCAATATGAACGCTTGTGCTGCTTTCATATTGATAACGGTTCTGTTTGTTTCACAAAGTAATGGCGTCCTGTTCTCACCCCTGGAGTTACTCTCATGGATCGTCATTGCCAGTATTGCCGCCATTGGTAATGCCGGTGTGCCCATGGGTTGTTATATGTTATCCAGCGCATTTCTTGCCGCGATGGGAGTACCACTGCAACTGCTGGTTATTATTCTGCCGTTTTATGCGTTGATTGATATGCTCGAGAGTGCCATTAACGTGTGGTCAGACTCCTGTGTAACCGCTATGGTGAACGCAGACCTGTTACCCGCTGTGGAGTTGGCAGAGGGAGAGAGCCAGGTGGACCACAATGGGAGTGATCCGACTTAGTACATCCTTTCAATGAGTTTGATGCGCACAATCTCCGTTCACCCTGAGCGCCCTTCGACTCGGCCAGGATGCACGGACGAAGGGTGATTGGCACGGTCTTTATTCAGGGTATGGAGTTTGCGTCCTTCGACTCCGCTCAGGACGAACGGAGTTTTGGGGGCAATGATAGATGGACCCCATCAATCACCTTAAAACCATGTACCAGGTCAATAAGTTTTATCCTTTAATCTGGTTTATCCAGTGCAGTAGTTCAGAAGTCGCGTAGACTGCCTCTACGCCCTTGTTCATGTGATCATCACCGGCTCTTTTTTGCGCGTCCTCAACGCTATCTACTCCGATCACTTCATTGATCACAGGTTTTCCGAAGCGTTCTGTGACATCCATGAATCCTTCAAATACACCATGAAGTACCATTTCATCGTGACTGGTGATCCCTTTCAGAACCACACCAAACGCCAGGATAGCATCCAGTTCAGGGTCTTTTTCAAACAGGATTCGTGCCGCAAGCGGCAATTCCAGTGAGCCCGGGACTTTGTGAATTGAGATATTCTCCGGCTTGACCTCCAGTGCCAGCAGCTCTTTTTGAGCCCGGTTAATCATGGCATCGACACAGTCGCTGTGCCAACTGCTGCCGATAATCGCCAGTCGTGCATGGGGAATTTTGTGGAACTGTTCCGGGGTTTTAGGAAGGCCAGCGCCCATCAGGGATACTCCTTTAAGTAACGGTTAAATAATAGTGTGAAAATGAAAGTTAGCTGGCTACCGCTCTTGCGGCAAACCGGTTCAGCGGCTAAACCGATGAAGCACCCGACAAATAGCACTACACAGTGCTTTCAGCTCATCGCTGGAAATGACGTAGGGTGGCATCACATACACCAGCTTGCCAAAAGGCCGGACCCAAACGCCCTCTGCAACAAATAACGGCTGGATTTCAGACATCACCACCGGTTCTTGCAACTCCACGACCCCAATACCCCCCAACACCCGGACATCAGCAACAGCAGGCAGGTCAACACAAGGCATCAAGCCTTCCCTGAGCGTTTGTTCAATCGCCGTCAACTGACCACGCCATTCGCCTCTGGATAAAATCTCCAGGCTGGCATTACCGGCAGCACAGGCCAGAGGGTTGGCCATAAAGGTGGGGCCGTGCATAAACGGACCGTGTTCAGAAATGGTGCGACTAACCTGCTCTGAACAGAGGGTTGCCGCCATCGTCATGTAACCACCCGTCAGGGCCTTTCCGACACACATGATATCCGGAACAACGCCAGCATGTTCACAGGCAAACAGCTTGCCGGTACGACCAAACCCTGTGGCAATTTCGTCATGAATCAGCAGAACTTCATAGTCGTCACACAGCTGGCGCAGACGCACCAGATATTCCGGGGAATAAAAATACATGCCGCCGGCACCCTGAACAATGGGCTCAATAATCACCCCCGCCAGCTGGTTTCCCCGTTGGTCCAGCATCTGCTGCAACTCATTAATATGACTCTCTGCCAAAGTTTCCCCAAAACGGCACTCAGGGCGGGAGACAAAATAGTGCTGAGGCAGAATGCCGGTAAACCAGTGATGCATGCCACCATCCGGGTCACAAATAGACATGCCACCGGTTGTATCACCGTAATACCCGCCCCTGACGGTCAGCATCTTGTTTTTTTCAGGTCGCTCCCGGGCAATCCAGTATTGCATGGCCATTTTGATGGCAACTTCAACAGCCACAGAGCCGGAGTCGGCAAAAAACACCGTTTGCATCGGTTCCGGGGTCATGGCCACCAGTTTTTTCGCCAGGTCAATCGCCGGTTTATGGGTCAGTCCACCAAACATCACATGGGAGAAATCATCAATCTGATGCTTCAGTGCCGCATTCATTTCAGGATGGTTATAGCCATGCACCATGCACCACCAGGAAGACATGCCATCAATAACCTGGCGACCATCATTCAGGTGCAAATAGACACCTTCAGCCCCGACCACCGGGAACATATCCACCCGATTAATGGTCTTACTGTAGGGGTGCCAGATATGTTCGGCATCAAACACCAGTTCTTCCGGGGTTATAACAGGGCTCAAGCCTGACTCCTTTTGATACATATTGACCTTTCTGCCAGGAGAAGATAATCGCGGGGCTGTTCTGTAGCAAGCGTAAACAGTACTTTATACCCATCAAATTCATCATGCCCATAAGTAGTTGGCCAAATGGAATCGTATATTTCTGGCTAAGTGGGCAGTTGCTATGCAAGGCGCAACGTAGGGAGCATAGCCGTAGCTATGTGACCGTAGTTGCAACGCCGCAGAGTGACTGACAACTTAGTCAGAAATATATGATTCCATTTGGTTAACTACTTATATGGGCATGAGAACGCTTATGGCTGTTTTCGGGATCCTGGCCTACTCTGCCTCTGTGGATAATTTGAATAGTTCGTTCCAAAATCAGATGATTTTCAAATCATTCACCTATCCATTCTCAAGCGGTTGCTGA
>NZ_PJPV01000059.1 GCF_002864045.1 Endozoicomonas acroporae | reverse complement strand
TGACTCCTTGTTCAGGCACTCCCGGCAACTGCTCCTGCGTTGCTCTAGCTCCTGCATCCATGCAGTCGTGCTTCGTTACAACTCCGGTCACATAGCTACGGCTATGCTCCCTCCGTTGTGCCTCGCATAGCACCTGCCCAAGTAGCCAGAAATATATGATTCCATATGGCCAGCTACTTAATAGGGGAGACGTGGTAAGAGGTATACCTGCCACTTTGGTCTATTCGTTTAGAGTGTTATTTTTTCAAAAAGTTCATCGAGCTGAGTTTATTCGATCTTCTTCAGGATGCATCATCTCAAGCAGTGTCGTAATAAATGCCTTCCTTTTGATCTGGTAGCCATTAACCTGCGGAGCTGTTAATAGCCAGCCGTTAACCCTTTGCTCAAAAGCATGACAGCAAACATGGCCAGTCAATTTCATTTGCAGATGCTCAGCCAGTGCATGCAGGCGTTGTTGTTCAAGCTCGGTGGTCGAACCGTCATTTTTCCCGGATCTGCCTTCAGCAGAGTGTAGAGCGATAAACTGTCTGGCTTTATTCAGGGTAAGCAGGCAGCGTAACAGCAAGCCATAAATACGTTCATCGGTATTTTGGGGGCTATTAAAAAGAAGGGTGCGGGGGACGTCAAATACCGGCCCGTTTTGTAATTGCTTTGTCAGCGGATCAAGGTTCTCAGCGAGGTACTCCAGCGTATCATTGAGCAATCGGGTTTCTTCAGCAAACGACAAACAGCATACCGGCCTGGCAACGCCGGGAACCTCAACGGCCAATCCTGTTGCATTTTGGGCTGCCCTGGCGTCAACACTGACCTGAAACCCCAATGCCCTGGTCGCCAGATCACCATCTTCAAGGTCAATATTGTAGGCACTTGGCAGTTGAATCGCCGGACATCCCGGGACTGGTGAGATGATGATGCTTTTGGGGATGTCTGAATCCCTGTCGGTGTTAAGCGTCTGCAGCTTGGCAAGGAGTGTTCTGGTTGATTTTTCTGTCGTGCAGATAATGTCAATATCATTAAATACTGAGCAGAGGTTCTGTAAAAAACGGGCGTAAGAACCGGTAATCAGAATGGCTGGATCGTTATAAGAACCATTGATTTCCTGAATAATTTCCAGCACTTTCAGCGTTAGCGGAGTTAACTGTCGGGTCGACTTGTCCGGAACATCCGATCCGCCTGTTGTTAACGGTGGCTCAAGAGTTTGAGCCGCACTGGCAGTCACTGCCCGGGTGGTGCAGGTATTTTCTGTTTCATCCCGGTATTCCCTGACCTGATAAGGGCGTTGGCATTCCTTCCCGGGACTGGCAACGGATACCTCTACCGTGTTTGTTCGTTTAAACAATAAATTGTCCATTATATTGGCTTCGGGACTGTATTGTTCAAACCAGCGGGCTAAAGCACGCTGCCAGTTGCTTCTTTTATGAAAACTGTGGAGGCACTCCAGAACCTGATGCCTGTGGATTTGTCGTCCATCAACAGGCTGGCTCCTGACATAGCAGTACGCCAGAAAGAAAAAATGCAGGCGTGCGTTCTGAAATGAGCGCTTCAGTGTTTTAATGGATTGCGATACCTGTTGTGCTGACACTCTCTGATGATCAATGGTCAATTCATTCTGCATCGCCATGAATTTCAATATGCATTGCAGTCGTTGCTGCTCATCTTTGACCGGTGCGCTGTTTAAGATTTGCCAGGCCTTTTGCATGATATCCTGGGCTTCACTGGTTTCATCGCACTTATGAGATTGTTTCAGCTTTTTAATCAGATATCTGGTTTGCCCTGAAGAGTGGTTCCCGGGTACTGCATCAAACGCTGCTAATACGTGCTGGTTATCCAGATAGTTGCCATGCAATTTTCTGGCATTCAATGCCAGCAGAGAGTAGAAAATCGCTCTTTCGAGCAACCAATTGCCACTTTCATAATCCTGGATCACCGCTTCCGGTGTCACCTGTCGGCCATTCAATGGCAGGCCTCTCAGGCAACATTCGGCCTTGAAGCGCGCTGTGGCCAGTTGGCCATCCGGACTATCCGGGAACTCCATAACCACCTCATCCGCTGTAACCTGCCTGCCATTCAACGTCAGGCCCATCAGGCAACATTGTTGCTTAAATCGTGCCAGCGCCAGTGGTGCCCTGGCGGCCTGAAAATCCTTAACCACCGTATCCGGCGTGACCCGCTGGCCATTCAACGGCAGGCTTTTCAGGCAACATTCTGCTTTGAAGCGTGCCAGCTCCAGCGTTGCCCTGGCTGCCTGATAAGCCTTTACCACTGCACCCGGTGTGACCTGGTGGCCATTTAATGCCAGGCCTCTCAGGCAACATTCCGCTTTGAAGCGTGCCAGCGGGAGTGTTGCATTGATTTCCAGGTAACCCTTAGCCACTGTATCCGGTGTCACCTGCTGGCCATTTAACGGCAGGCCGCTCAGGCAACATTGTTCCTTAAAGCGCATTATTCCCAGTTTGCCTTCCGGGTCATCCGGGAAATTCTCAATCACCGTATCCGGTGTGATCTGCCGACCATTCAGCAGCAGGCCCTTCAGGCAACATTCCTCTTTGAACCGTGCCAGTTCCAGTGTTGCTTTGGCTGCCTGATAACTCTTCACCACCGCATCCGGTGTGAGTAGCTGGCCATTCACTGCCAGGCCCTTCAGACAACATTCCGCCTTGAAGCGTGCCAGCCCCAGTCTGCCTTCCGGACTATCCGGGAAAGCCTCAATTACCGCAGCCGCTGTGACCTGCTGATCATTCAGGGTCAGGCTTTTCAGGCAACATTGTTCCTTAAAGTGCGCCACCCCCAGTTTGCCTTCCGGACCATCCGGGAAATCCCTGACCACGGTATCCGTCCTGACAGGTTGGCCATTCAAGGTCAGGTTCCTCAGGCAGCATTCCGCCTTGAAGCGCGCTATCGCCAGCTGGCACTTGTTATTTCGACCTGGTTCCCGATTGAATTCCTGAATGACCTGATCCGGCGTTACTTTTCTATTGTTATGCAGAATGTTTTGTAAGCAGAGTCTTTGCAGGAAGAAGCCACCTCTGAGCGAGGTCGTATCATTGCCATAGGCTCTAAGCACATCAGCTGAGGTGATTTGACGTCCTTGTAGTGGTGTTTTTTTCCAAAAGGCACTCTCAATACGCCTGGTCTCATCCATGGTGGAGACTGTGCTTCTATGGCAGCGATGGCTGGAGATTCTTTTACCGTTAAATGTACTTGTGGAGCAGTCAGGCATCCTGCCTGAACCGGTTTGTCGGTCAGCCCGGGCAGCAGACTTTGGGTAGAAGTCGGTTGACGTGGGTGCTTTCAGAATAAAACCCTGCGCACTTGGCATGTAAATACCGCCGTTTGACCTCAGGGTGATTGTTAGGTTCCATTTAAGGTGTGCCAGGCCATGGTCATCACCTAATTTGCCTCAACAAATCTATAATTATTGATGAGGATTAGTATCGATAACAGTTTTGGTTAGCTACTTATGCAGGATGCATCATCGCAAGCAGTGTTTTGGTAAAGTCCTTCTTCTTGAGCTGATGATCATTAACAGGCTGAGTTGTCGATAGCCAGTGATTAACTCTGTGTTCAAAGCCATGACGGCAAACATGGCTATGTAATTTCGCTTGTAGATTTTCAGCGAGTGTATGCAGGCGCTGTTGCTCTTTTGCCAGCGGGGTAGTCTGGCCGTCAGGTTGTCCGGGTTTTTCTTCAGAGTGCAGGGCGATAAACTGCCTGGCTTTATTCAGGGTAAGCAGGCAGCGCATAAGCAAACCATAAATACGTTCATCGTTGTTTTGGGGCGTGTTGAAAAGCAGGGTTCGAGCTAAGCCAAATATCGCTCCTTTTTGCAATTGCTCTGTCAGCCTGTCAAGGTTCCTGGCAAGGTATTCCAGCGTATCGTTCAGTAATCGGGTTTCTTCCGTAAACGACAAACACCATACCGGCCTCTCAACGCCGGGAACGTGAATAGCCAATTGTGCGGTATTTCCATGGGCTACTCTGGCGTCAACACTGACGTTAAGCTCCATTGCCTTCCTCCCCAGATCACCGTCTTTAAGTTGAATATTGTAGGCGTGTGGCAGTTGAATGGCCTGACATCCCTCGATTGGCCAGATGGTGACGCTTTTGGCGATTTCAGAATCCCAGTCGGTGTTCAGTGCCTGCAGCCTGTCAAAGAGTGTTCTGGAGGACGCCTCTTCCGTGCAGACAATGTCAATATCATTAAATGATGAGCAGAAATTCTGTAAAAAACGTCCGTAAGAACCGTTAATCAGCAGAGGGGGAGTGGTATAAGAACCATTGATTTCCTGAATAATCTCCAGTGTTTTCAGTGTCAGTGCATTTAACCGTGGAACCGGCTTGTCCGGGATGCCTGTTTTTGACCATTGCTTCAGGGTTTCAGCCATATAGACGGCAAATGTCTTGTGGATGGAAGCGGTTTCTGTTGTATCCCGATATTCCCTGAGCTGGCAGGGGAGTGGGCCTTCCTTGCCCGGATTGGCAACGAATACCTCTGCCGATGTTGTGCTTCGCTCAGAACGCTCGATAACGGGAATTACGTCGGGCAGGTGTTCTCTACGCTTATGTCCGGGGTTCTCGCTGCTAACGGCAACAGAGGCCTCCTGTTGACTGGCAAAGGTTGCATATCGGTGAGGACTGTCACTCCCCTGGGCATCGAGTAACTCATCCATTACACAAGCTTCGGAGCTGCATTCTTCAAACCAGCAGGTCAAAGCATGGCGCAGCCTGCTTCCTTCAGGAAAACTTTTAAGATACCTGATTACCTGATCCTTATGAATGTGCTGTCTGCCAATAGACTGTCTGGTGATACAGCAGTGCGCCAGAAAGAAGAAATGCAGGCGTGAATTCTTAAATGAGCGCCTCAGTGTTTTGATGGCATGGAATACCTGTTTTGCAGACACTTCCTGTTGATCAATTGTCCATTTATTCTCCATAGCCATGAATTTCAATATACATTGCAGTCGAGATTGATCATCGTCTTTGACTGGAACTTTGGTTAAGATTTGCCAGGCCTGTTGAAGTATATCCTGACCTTCGCTGGTTTCATCGTACCGATGGGATTGCTGCAACCTTTGAACCAGATACCTGGTTTGCCTTGAAGTATGATCTCCGGGTATATCATTAAACGCTGCCAATACCTCCTCGTTATCCAGATATTTGCCATTCAGTTCTCTGGCATTCAATGCCAATAGCGAATAAAAAATAGCTCTTTCGAGCAACCTGCCACCGCGTTCATAATCCTTAATCACGTCATCCGGTGTGACCTGCTGGCCATTCAACAGCAGCCCCTTCAGGCAACATTCCGATTTGAAGCGAGCCAGCTCCAGTGTTGCCCTGATTGCCTTATAACCCCTGGCCGCGGAATCCGGTGTGACCTGTTGGCCATTCAACGGCAGCCCTCTCAGGCAACAGTCCGCTGTGAAGCGCGCCATCCCCAGTTTGCCATCCGGACTGTCCGGGAAACTCTTCACCACCTCATCCGGTGTGACCTGCTCACCATTGAGCCACAGACCCTTCAGGCAACACGCCGCTTTGAAGCGTGCCAGTTCAAGTCTTGCCCTGGCGGCCTGATAATCCCCGACTACTTCCTCCGTTGTGACCTGCTGGTTATTCAAACACAGCCCCCTCAGGCAACATTCGGCTTTAAAGCGCGCCAGCGCAAGTTTTGCCTTGGCAGCCTGATACATTTCGGCCACTGAATCCGGAGTGACCGGCTGGCCATTCAACGCCAGGCCTCTCAGACAACATTGTTCCTTAAAGCGCGCCAGCTCCAGTGTTGCCTTGACTGCCAGATAACCCTTAATCACGGCATCCGGTGTGACCGGTTGGCCATTCAATGTCAGGCCCCTCAGGCAACATTCCGCTTTGAAGCGCGCGATACCCAGTCTGCTTTCTCGACCACCCGGGAAACCCTTAACCACCGCATCCGGTGTGACCGGCTGGCCATTCAACGCCAGGCCCCTCAGGCAACATTCCGCTTTAAAGTGCGCGTTGCCCAGTTTGCCGCCCGGACTACCCGGGAAATCCTTAACCACCTCGTCCGGGGTGACCCGGTTGCCAGCGAGTGTCAGGCCTCTCATACAGCATTCCGCTTTGAAGCGCGCCAGCTCCAGCCTGGCCCTGGCGGCCTGATAATCCTTAACCACCGCATCCGGTGTGACCAGCTGGCCATCGAGCGCCAGGCCCCGCAGACAACATTCTGCTTTGAAGCGCGCGCTCCCCAGTTTGCCCAATGGATTATCCGGGTAACCCCTGATCACCTCATCCGGTGTGACTTGCTGGCCATTCAACGACAGGGATTTCAGGCAACATTGCTCCTTAAAGCGTGCCAGCTCCAGTGGTGCTTTGGCTGTCTGATAATCTTTAATTACCTCACTCTGGCTGACCGGCTGGCCATTCAATGGCAGTTCCCTCAGGCAGCATTCTGCTTTGAAGCGTGCTCTCCCCAGTTTGCCTTCCGGGCTATCCGGGTAATCCATAAACACCTCATCCGGTGTGACCAGCAGGTCATGCAGCGGCAGGCCTTTCAGATAGTAGTCCGCTTTGAAACGTGCGATCCCCAGTTTGCCTTCCGGACTATTCGGGAAAGCTTTAACTACCTGCTCCAATGTGACCTGCTGGTCATTCAAAAGCAGGCCCCGCAGGCAACATTCTGCTTTGAAGCGCGCTAATCCCAATATTTCCCTGGCGGCCTGAAAATCCTTAACCACCTCATCCGGTGTGACCTGCCGCCCATTCAGCGGCAGCTCCCTCAGGCAACATTGTTCCTTAAAGCGTGCCAGCTCCAGTGCTGCTCTGGTGTCCTGAAAATCCTTAATCACTGAATCCGGTGTGATCCGGTGGCCATTTATCGGCAGGTTCCTCAGGCAGCATTCCGCTTTGAAGCGTGCTTTTGCCAGTTTGCCTTCCGGGCTATCCGGGAAAGCCTTAAACGCTGCATCCGTTGTCACCTGCTGGCCATTCAACGGCAGGTTCCTCAGGCAGCATTCCGCTTTAAAGTGCGCCATTTCCAGTCTTGCGTTGGCGGCCTGAAAACCCTTCAATACCGTATCCGGTGAGACTTGCTGGCCATTCAACGGCATGCCTTCCAGGCAACATTCTTCTTTAAAGCGCACTATGCCCAGTTTTCCTACCGGACTATCCGGAAAAGCGTTGGCCACCGTATCCGGTAAGACCTGCTGGCCATTCAATGGCAAGCCGCTCAGGCAACATTGTTCCTGAAAGCGTGCTACTCCCAGTTTGCCTTCCGGATTATCCGGGAAAGCCCTGACCACCTCATTCGGTGTGACCTGCTGGCCATGCAGGCCCAGACCACTCAGGCAACATCGTTCCATAAAGCGCGCTATTCCCAGTTTTCCTTCCAGATTATCCGGGAAGTCTTTGACCACCGTATCCGCTGTGACCCGCTGACCATTCAATAGCAGGCCTTTTATGCAGCATTCCGCTTTGAAACGAGCTATCGCTAATTGGCACTTGTTATTCTGACCCGGCTCCCGTTTGAATTCCTGAATGACCTGGTCCGGGGTGACTTTTCTATTGCCGTGTGGAACGTTCTGTAAGCAGAGCTTTTGCAGGAAGAAGCCGCTTCTGAGCGATGTTATATCACTGCTATATGCTTTAAGCACCTCAGCCGAGGTGGTCTTACGTTCTTGTAACGGTTTATTTTCCCAAAAGGCGTCTTCAAGATTTTTGCCATTATGCAGGGGGAGGGGGGTGCCTCTGCAGGGCTGATGGTTTGAGACTTTTTTACCGTTAAATGTGCTTCTGGGGCGGTCAGGCATCCCGCTTGAACCGGTGTTATCCCGGCGGTCAGGCTTTGAGCGGGAGTGGGTGGATGTGGTTGCTTTCAGAATAGCCTCCTGGATTATTAATATGTCGCTGTTTGACCTCAAAATGATTGTCAGGTTCCATTGATGGTGTGTCAGGTGGAGGAGCAAAGATGCTCCATTGCAGGTCGATCAGAGTCTGCCTGCGAAACAGCTCTCCTGCGTCCAAAGTACAACCGCTTTCTTTTAACCGCTAAATGCTTATACTGTATAAATAAACAGTTAATGAGTTTGAGTGGCATGAAGCCGATCCAGATCCTTCCACGACCTTTGCCAGAGACATTGCCCTTTTACCAGAGCCCGGCTGCCTGTGGCTTCACCAGCCCGGCAGCTGACTACCTGCAAGATACGCTCTCCCTGGACCAGCTGTTGATCCGTCATCCGGCAGCGACTTTTTTTGCCCGGGCTCAGGGGCGATCCATGGAAGGTGCCGGTATCTTTGATGGTGACATTCTGATTATTGATCGCTCCCTCACTCCGGGAGACGGTGATGTGATACTGGCCTTGCTGGACGGTGAGCTGATTGTAAAACGCCTGGTCTATTGCCATGGCAAACCGGAATTGCACTCGGAAAACCCTGACTACCCTGCGATTAAACTGGACTCTGAAGAAGGGCTCAATGTATGGGGTGTGGTCACTGAAGTCATTCACCACCTGCGATGAAGGACGTTATTGCCCTCTGTGATGCCAATGCTTTTTACTGTTCCTGCGAGCAGGTCTTTAATCCATCCCTGCTGGGTAAAGCCCTGGGAGTACTCAGCAACAATGATGGCTGTATCGTTGCCAGAACAGCGCAACTCAAAGCCCTGGGCGTTGCCATGGGGACACCGGCGTTCAAGGTCAGGGATCAGGTGGCCCGTGGTGAAATCATACTGAAAAGCTCCAACTATGCGCTGTATGGCGATATGTCTTCCCGCTTTATGTCGGTGCTGGAACAGTTCAGCCCGAAGCTGGAAGTGTATTCGATCGATGAAGCCTTTGTTGAACTCTCCGGTTTCCCGCTGGCAAACCTGCATGCCATAGGGTTGGATATGAAACGGCGGGTATTCCAGTGGACGGGGCTGCCGATTGGTGTGGGCATCTCAACCACCAAAACACTGGCCAAACTCGCTAACTATGCGGCCAAGAAATTTCCGGCAACCGGTGGTGTTGTGGATTTAACCAGCCCGATACGCCAGCAGCGGTTAATGGCAATCACCCCGGTTGGTGAGGTATGGGGAGTAGGCCGACGCATAGGAAAACGGCTGGAGGCGGCAGGTATTCATACTGCTGCACAACTGGCAAACGCCAATCGTCGATGGGTCAGGAAACAGTTTTCTGTGGTGTTGGAGCGGACGGTCTGTGAACTTCAGGGGGAGTACTGCATTCCCTGGGAAGAGGGGAGTTCAGCCAATAAACATCAGATCATGTGCTCCCGGAGCTTCGGCCAGCGGGTCACTACCAGGCAGGCACTTCATGCCGCATTGGCCAGTTTTATCTGTCGTGCCTGCGAGAAACTCAGAAAACAACAGCGGTATTCCCGTGAAGCCATCATTTTTATCAGGACTGATCCCTTTAAGGCCAATCTCCCGCAAACCGGACGGAGTCTGAAGCTGATGGTCCCATCGCCCACCAGTGATAGCTCGGTTTGGCTGCAACAGTTACATCCGGCTTTGGACGTGCTGTTTCAGGAAGGTTACGAGTATAAAAAGGCGGGCTTTGCCCTGATGGATCTTTGTTCCGGTGCAGGTTTTCAGGGAGACTTGCTGACGGCAGCAGCAATTCCGGAAAATACCCGGATGATGACCGTGCTGGATGCCATTAACCAGCGCTTTGGGAGCCAGACACTCCGGCCTGCATCAGTGGGCTTCCGGGCGCAGCCATGGCATATGAACCAGCAGGTGCTGAGTCCTTCTTATACGACGCAATGGCCGGAGATTATGAAGGTTCAGACGTGAGTCTGGCAAAGGTCAGAGAAGCCACTCTTACCCATTGACAGGCTTCTGGTCAGGCATTGAGTTCACTTTGATGGATTAATGCATCAAGCCCGGCCATAAACTGGGACGGGCTCAGGTCCCGGGTGCTGAAAATATCCAGCCTCAATTGGGAGCGGCGATATTTGAACCGAAAATCCAGGATGAAGCGTGGATCGTGAGCATAAAGTTTCTCCCTCACTTTGATCAGTTTCCTGAGTTTACCCTGAAGATCATGCCTGTGTTCATAAAAGTGTTCTTCAACGATTGGCTGGATAAGAAGACCCCATAACTCAGCCCGGTGATCTTTTGGACAGGCACCGATATTCCAGCAGTTAGACGTCAGATCAATAATGTTTTCGATCTCATTATTACTGTCGCTGTATTCACTGAGCAACGGCTCAACCCAATCCGCAATAATGCCGGAGAGCCCCGGGCCTTCAAAGGAGGGTTTCTGGCCAGCACAGAGAAACGCCAGTCGGGAAAATATACGCTTTAAACGGTTAATCATGGTATGCAAAGTACACTCACCGAAATGAATGGTATTCAGTCCGTAATGCCCTGCGATTACTCAGGGAAGCAGCCATGCCCATAAATGTAGTCAGTGTTCACTGTGTCAGCATCACTTTTACTCTCCAGTCAGGTTTGATTGAGTCAGTGCCAGAAGTGCAGGATGAGTGTGATCATAATCGCAATACCAACTAATAAAACAATTGATTTGATAATGTGCTCCTGGTTTTTCTGTGGCTGCTCATTATCAGAAGGTGAGTCTGTGTTTTTCAGTAAAAAGGGAACAAGGTCGGCCATAACCAGAAAGCAGGTCAGGAGCAGGACGGATACAACAACAGTTTTTATCATTGTTTGAACACTCCGGTTATTTTTTGAACGAAAGAACTAAGCAGTGAATTTGATGTATGACATAGATAGATGACTCTATGCTTTTTATCCAGATTGTTTGATCTTTAGAAAAATGGAACAAAATTCATTAACTGTTATCTAATAAGAATTATCAAAAGGAACTATATAATGAATTTCCCAGTCTTAGTTGATTTAGCCAGCAATTATTATCGAAACAGTCAGCCAGCCGTAACTCAGCAAAAACAGCCGACAGATTCTCTAAAAAATGCGCCACAGCTCGATATTTCCATTGAGAATCTGACTTGCGATCTGGTGTTGCCAGCTGACCAGCTACAACCTGCTGATGCCCGGGGGAATTACCCTGCACGGGTTAAAGCATTTTGCCGCGGGGTGATGACTACAGCCTTTTGTGCGAATCCCATCAAAACAGACTGCCTGAAGCCGGTGCATGTCAACCATCATCAAATAGAAGAAAGGAAAGTCTGTCCATTATTGAAAGGCGGCTTGTCTGAGTTAGTAAAATTATGGGGTCTTGTCGTCGAAGCAAAGGAGGTGGCAAATCAGGAAAGACCGACCAATACCCTGCCTTCTCAGAAACTGCAACGACAACGCATTACTCAGGATACAGGGCCAACGCTGACCTGCGAAGAGCAGAGAACACTGGATGAAGGCCTGATATTGGCAATAAAGTACGGCTGGTATGAGGTTTTAGAACGGATACAATCCATCATTGTAATCACTGGGGCAGAGTTGACAGAGGATGCCCGGATAGCTCTGAGTAACGGTCTGGTACAGGCAGTAGATCACCGTCTTTACGATCAGGCAAAGCTGTTACTATCCATCGTTGTAAGCACTGGGACAGAGCTGACGGAGGATGACCGGATAGCACTGGGTAAAGGTCTGATACTGGCAGTAGATCTCCGCCTTTACGATAAGGCAGAGCTGTTAAAATCGGTCTTTGTAAGCACTGGGACAGAGCTGACGGAGGATGTCCGGATAGCACTGGGTAAAGGTCTGATAGTTGCAGTAGATCACCGTCTTTACGATAAGGCAGGGCTGTTAAAGTCCGTCTTTGTAAGCACTGGGACAGAGCTGACGGAGGATGTCCGGATAGCACTGAGTAACCGTCTGATAATGGCAGTAGATAACCGTCTTTACGATAAGGCAGAGCTGTTACTATCCATCATTGTCAGCACCGGGACAAAGCTGACGGAGGATGACCAGGAAAAACTGAGGAGTCATCTGGTATGGGCAGCAGCTTTCCAGAACTACGGGCGGGCAGAACGGTTAGTATCCACCATAAAGGGTACCGGGGTAAAGCTGACGGACGATGACGTAAGCAAACTGAATGAATCTGTGGAGCGGGCCATAGCTGACGATCATTACGATGGCGCAGAGTGTTTAACAGGCGTCATTCTGGCCCTGGGGGCAACGCTAACGGATGGAGTTCTGGATAAACTGAATGAAGCTCTGGAGCGGGCAATAGTGACTGACCGTTACGATGACGCAGAATGTTTATATGGCACGATTTTGAGCGCGCGGGCAAAGCCGACGGACAAAGTCCGGGGGGCACTGGATAGCAAACTGAAATGGGCAAAAGATCACGGTCATAACGATATACAAGAGTTGTTACAACTGATGATTCAAGGCAGAGCAATCAGCGAAATTCAGAAACGCAAAGGTATATGGGAACTGCTCGATACTGTAATGAATCCATTTCAGTAGGCCCGCAGTGACTGCCCGGATGTAAGTAGCTAACCATATGAAATCATATATTTCTGACTCCTTGTTCAGGCACTCCCGGCAACTGCTCCTGCGTTGCTCTAGCTCCTGCATCCATGCAGTCGTGCTTCGTTACAACTCCGGTCACATAGCTACGGCTATGCTCCCTCCGTTGTGCCTCGCATAGCACCTGCCCAAGTAGCCAGAAATATATGATTCCATATGGCCAGCTACTTATTCCGGGCATCTGAATCTGATTTTTAATCTCACAGCCATCCTGTAAATACGGGTAAATGACCTATTCTTAT
>NZ_PJPV01000058.1 GCF_002864045.1 Endozoicomonas acroporae | reverse complement strand
CAGCTGACAAACACTTGGTTTGATTGAAAGAAAACAGCGTTAATAAGATGTGCAGCTATCCTAAGTAGTTGGCCAAATGGAATCGTATTTTCTGGCTAAGTGGGCAGTTACTATGCAAGGCACAACGTAGGGAGCATAGCCGTAGCTATGTGACCGTAGTTGTAACGCCGCAGAGTGACTGCCCACTTAGTCAGAAAATACGATTTCATATGGTTAACTACTTATGGCAGGGGGTTTAGCAGACCACCCATACTGTCCACAGCGACAAGTCCATGGATGCACACAATGGCAAACGTCGTCATAGTGAGTTTCTGGGCGGTATTAATCATGGAATACTCCTTGACCTTTTTTGTTATCAGCTTTTGACCGTTTATTTGATTCCCTGTCGCAAAGGTTGAGGCATCAGGAATAAGTATTATTCCTGATGCCTATTTTGCTTTCAACCTGTCTCAGGCAATGTTGTCCAGTAATTCCTCAAAACGGACCACCTGTTTTTCTACAATGTCGAGGCTCGCATGCCAGAACTCCGGTTGACGGATATCCTGATCAAAATGTTTCTTTATCAAGTCCTCTGAGGTCATACGGCCTGTGTCCATCAATACGGCCCGATAAACATCGCTGAATTGATCACCATATTGGTCTTTCTTGGCATAAATACCGAGGCTGAACAAATAACCAAACAAGTAGGGATAGTTGTAGAAGCTCATTCCCGATATTGAGAAGTGCATTTTTGCAGCCCAAAACATAGAGTCACAGCCTGACACACTGTTTTGATACCATTTACCCCAACTCTCACTCATCATTGCTGACAATTCACTGGCTGGCACATAGCCCTGCATTCTTGACTCCACCAGTTTTGACTCAAAATCAAACCGGGCTGGAATATTGATCAGAAACGAACCGGCACTTTTTGCATCTTCCCACGACGTTGCCAGTTTTTCCTGATCATTACTCGCCTCTCTGGCCAAAGCATCACGCACAAGCGTTTCAGCAAAGATACTTGCCGTCTCGGCCAGGGTTGATGGATAGATCGTTTCTACAAACGACAAATCTCTCATAACCCAGTTATGCCAGGCATGGCCAAGTTCATGGGCCAGAGTAATAACGTTGGTAATGGCCCCATCCCAGGTCATAAATACTCGAGGTTCCCTGGCGCCGGGAAACTTTGAACAATACGCACCATTGGCCCTGTTATTGGAAGGTCTGGCATCAATCCACCCCTTCTGATACATCATTTTGGCAAAATCACCCATTTCCGGGTCAAATTGGCTGAAGGCATCTGAAATAAGATCAATGGAATCTGAGAAAGCGTGATAACTCCCGGACAGATCATGATTTAATTTGGGGCATGGCGCTAAAATATCCTGCGGCTCCAGTTGACCAATACCCAGCCCCTTTGCCATTCCCTTCAGAGCACGATGACCAATGCTCATCCGGGATTCCGTGGTATCCATCAAGGCACTTAACGTTGATCTTTCAATCTTTTGGCGATGACAACTCACATCCAGATAATGAACTGGCTCAATGTTTGACCGCAGTTGATTCTCTTCATTCCGCCAGCCATTGACCGCATTGAGAATCGCTGCAGCTGTTTCCTCGCGGCTACGCCAGGCGTTCTGGATACCATCCCATGCCTGTTTACGTTTTACCGGGTCATGTTGCAATGTCAGGTTAAATGCACCGGCAAGGCCCATTTCCTGGTCGCCGACCTGGCATCGCAATGAACCTCTCAGATCATTATAAAGACGCCACCAGCTGTGCAGGCCGTCCACTGACAGGGCGGAGATCGCCACTTCCTCATCGGTAGACAACAAATGCGCGTTACGTTTTCTTTCATGCTGAAAATAAAACTGATAGCTCGCTGCAGCGCGATCAGCAAACACTTGCTGCAATACTTCATCTGACGTTTTGAGCAAATACTGTTTAAAGGGTTTAAATGCCTGGTCAATCCTGGCACTCAGTGTATTGGTTCTGGCATCCAGCCTGGATGCATCTTCATTTTTAGCATCGACACTGCTGGTTGAACTGGCGAAGGTGGAAGCGGTCCAACAGAGAATACTGGCTTTTTCATCAAGCTTAATAGCCTCAACCAGTATTTTAACCACCGTATTTTCATTGCCGGTATCGAGTGCTAAAGCTTTGTCGCTCAATGCATCGCATATTTCGGTGATAGTTTTAAGGTCTTGTTTAAGAGCCGGATCGTTAAAATCCTGATAAATGTGAGTGTTATCCCATACCGGGATTGAGTTATCCATTTTGATATTCATGATTTCCTTCACATAAAAAATCCCTCCCTCCCCGTGGATTTAACCACGATGGCAGTTAAGGGAGGGAGGAATTTATTTGCCTGTCACTGGTTATTCAAGTCCTGTTGCAAAAAGCCAATCCAGGAGTTGGCCTGCCCTCTACTGCTCTGAATAGACGCCGCTTTCTCCATATAACCCAGTGATTTTCGACTATCTCCCAGCTGATAATGCGCCATGCCTGTCAGAAAAAGCATCTCTCCCTGCTGCTTCTCGGTAATCCCGTCAAAAGGATTGGCAACCAGCGTCAGTAACTCCTGATAACGCTCGGAACGAGCCAACATTCTGGCCAATTTAACCTGCAGATCAGGATCTTGCTCAAGTTCCAGCGCTCGATTAAAAGCATCAATAGCCTTGCTATTCTCCCGGGCATGGGACCAGAAATTGGCAAGCTTCTTGAGGTTTTCGAAATTACTATCAACCAGCCCGGCTTCCATTCCCTGTGAATAAACAACGCCAGCCTGATAAGGCACTTGTTGATAAGTCAGGAAGTTTGCCAGCTGTGTGTAGTCACTTTCTTTATCAAACAGACCATTGCGATAGGCTGCCCGCAGTGCTGCCAGTGCTGCTGCATCCCGCTTGATGGACATATTCATGCCTGAAAGCTGCAGCCAGTACTGTTTTTTCTGCGGTGCCAGAGTGACCAGTATTTCCAGAACATCAATGGCTTTGGGAATCTCTTGCAACTCATAATGGGCGGCCAGCAACAGGGTATACCAGGACTCCGGAGGTGCTTCCGACGCCGCAATTGCCTGCTTCGCCGGATCTACCACATTTTTCCATTCCTGCATTCTGGAATAGCCGTTGGCCAGCATAATCCAGGCACTCGCCGGTATCGCAACTTTCTCATCCAGATTAGCCATCCAGACTTTCAGCTGGTCTATCCCTTCCCGGTACTGACCTTTCATCATCAACAGCTGTGCAAGGTTATAGCGAACCTGCTGAGCTGCGGGTAAATGCAGTGCATCATCAGCCAGGGCTGATCGAAAATAACCGATGGCTTTGTCGTATTGCTCCTGGTTGGCAAATACGACGCCCAGCATCTGGTTAACCGCCGCCTTATCGAATTTGCTGTTTTTTACTTTGCCAAGCACATGCTCAAGGCTTTGACGAGCCGAGGCATAATCATCTTCAGCCATTTGTTCCTGGGCTTTGAGAATGTACTTATAGGTAATCTGCCGCAGCTCTGGCGCTTTTTTGGGAGCGGCCATGGCCAGCGGAGCACTTATGCCCGCCAGCAGCACAGAAACCATAGCCGTCTTTTTTAGACTTAACCTTATACTGTCCATGGTTTACTCCACTCGTTATTCCAAGACGAACTCATATTCCTGCTGCTGTGTACGTGCCACCGCAACACCGTCTTCCATTGCCGGTTTAAATTTCCATTTCAGAGCAGCCTTTTTAATCGCCTTGCCGAATCCTTTACCACGGGGCTTTTCTTTGACAATTTTTACGTCCGATACCCGGCCATCGGCATTAACCGTGTACTGAAAGACCACTGAACCTCCCACACCACTTTGCAGTGCTTTACGGGGATACATTGGGCTGAACTTATTCAGAGGAACCGGACCACCACCAGCAGAAACACCACCAGAGGCGTACAGGCCAGCACCGTCGCCTACGGCCAGGTCAAGATCCACATCCACCCGGGGCACTTCCATCTTCACCTGCTCGATCACCGGCTTATCCACCTGCTGGGAGATTTTCATCTCTGGCGGTGGCGGTGGCCGTTTAGGCTGGGGCTTTGGGATTTCCCGCTTTTTCTCTTTGATGGTTTCCGGACGCTGCAAGCGAATAAACTCGCTGATCCGGTTATCATCGGCCTCGACCAGTTCATGGCGGTTGTTGTTGACCAGGGCATTCATCACCGCAAACAACCCCAGTGCCACCACAAAACCGAGACCGAGTGCTGCCAAATAACGCATACGCACCTCTCACTACACCGATCCAACAGCTTTATGGTTCCCGTGCAGACACGGAGATGCTGTAAACACCCGCCAGTCTCACCTGGTCCATGACTTCTACGACAATGCCAGATTCGGATTTCTTATCCGCCTGGATTACCACCGCACCTTCCGGGTTTTCTGCCTTCAGGCGTTCAACGTTGGCACGCACCGCACCCACTTCTACCCGGCGTTTGTCAATCCACACCGCACCGGTGTCGCTCACGGCGATCATGATATTGCCTTTTTTCACCACCTGGGCGGAGTTGGCCGTAGGCCGGTTAACATCAATACCTGCTTCTTTAATAAACGACGTTGTTACAATGAAAAAGATGAGCATGATAAACACGATGTCCAGCATCGGTGTCATATCAATCCCCGCATCTTCCTGTGCGCCGTTGCTATAGCGTCTTCTCATTATTCTTTCCTCTCACCCGTTGCACTGCCGGGGGCAGTGCAATGGCAATTCAATCAATGCTGCATGGAATCGGCGACTTTATGGCTCACCCGGTCGGCACGCTTCTCAAGCAGTGCGCTGAAATAAAGACCGGAGAGTGCGGCCACCATTCCTGCCATGGTAGGAATCGTGGCCTTGGAAATACCCGAGGCCATGGCCCTTGGGCTGCCGGTACCGGTGACGGCCAGCACATCAAATACCTGAACCATGCCCACGACGGTGCCCAGCAGTCCTAATAATGGACAAAGGGCGATCAGGGTTTTGATCATGGGCAGCCCCTGCTTTGCACTCAGGGAGACCTCGGAGATCATGGCGGTACGAATATGCCGGGCCTGCCAGGACAACTTGTCCGACCGGTTCTGCCACTTCTCAATGGTTCCCTTAACCAGCTTCGGGCTTTCGAGAAAAAAGAACAGATAACGCTCAATCACCAGCACCCAGAGCATCAGGGTCAGCACAAAGAGCATCATCAGTACATCGCCGCCCATGCCTAAAAAGCGGCGAATGGAGTCAATTTCTTCCAGTAACCAGAGCATGGATTACTCCTTACGCCGGTTCAGCAGCGTTGACGGACACCGTAGTACGAGCATTACGTGCGCCAGTATTCAGGTCCTGCTCCTGATGACGGGCAATAAAACCGGCGCTCTGCTCTTCAAGTACCTGAATCAGACGACGACTCTTGCTATTCACCAGGCTGTGGGTAAACAGGGTCGGAATGGCGACAACCAGGCCCAGCATAGTGGTTACCAGTGCTTCGGAAATACCGTTTGCCATCAGCTTCGGATCACCGGTACCAAACAGGGTAATGGCCTGGAAAGTAGCAATCATACCAACCACCGTACCCAGCAGTCCCAACAGTGGTGCTACCGAAGCGATCAGTTTGATACCACCCACACCACGCTCAATAGAAGGCGCTGCACGCATGATGATTTCATCAAGTTTCAACTCGAGGGTTTCAAGGTCGGCATCACGGTTATCCTGATAAGCCTGCATGATGTCACCCAGAGGATTACCTTTGATGACCTGATCGGTTTTCTGCTGTTTGCGAACACCCTGACCAATTCGTGTCAGGTTAATAAAGCAGGCAGCCGCCAGCAGCAGACCAAAGGCACCCAGACCAAGGATGACATAGCCGACAACTCCACCCTGATCGATTCGCTCCCCAATACTTGGGCTTTGCACCAGCAGTGAGAGAATCTGGCCACGAGATGGATCTACATAGAACGGTGTATAACCGGCGGCAGAGGCTTCCAGCTCAGCAACGGCAGAGAGAATGCCGGACTGAGGCTGACGGGACAGCTCCTGGAATTTGCCAACGGCTGGAGAGTAAGTCAGGTATTTACCATCGGCGATGGCATTAAAGCTACCGACACGAATGATGTCTTTCTGAGCCTCATCGCCTTCTCCGTAAATAACCGTGGCCGGCATGTTAACCACACGACCGGATTCCACCATTTCACGGAGTACTTCGTGCCAGAACTGCTCCAGTTTGGCGGTTGTTGGCAGTTTTTTACTTTCTGCCATTTCGGCCATAAAAGTGGTTCTTTCAGGATATTGTGCGGTGATCATGGAGGCTTCAAAGATACCTTTGTTATCACCGGCAAACTGACGTACAACACCGAACAGTTCTTTCAGCTCTCCAGAGCGAATATCCAGCGTATTCTGAGTTTCCTTAAGAACTTTCTCATTGTCGTCTGACTGCTTGAGCAACTGGTCACTCAGGGTTTCCTGGGCCTTAAGCTCCGCTTTAGCTTCTGCCAGCAAACGCTGTTGTGAGTTTTTATCACTTAAGAAGCGTGCTTCACGGGCTTTGTTTTCACGGCTTTCGGTAACGCTGTCTGCCTTGATTTTATTCAACAGATCCTGCAGCGCAGCAGCACCTTCGCTGGCACCGGCCGAGAATGTCAGGCCAAGCCCCAGGGATACCACCAGTGGTTTTACCACTGCTTTTGTAATAGCGGTAATGTACTTCATTATGCATCCTCCGCAGCGCGTACCGGCAGTTTGATCAGGTTATGGGGTGCCTGTTTGCGGGCAATTTTCAGGCCCTGGTTAACACCGGCACGGTAGTTATCCGGGAGTACTTCCCAACTGCGGGTGTCGCTGTTCCACTGGCCGGTTTCTTCGCCGTCCAGAGATTGGTAAAGCAGCGCCAGGCGGCCTATACGAAGGAAGTTGTAGGTGCGGGTATCGTCACCTTCACCAAGGCTGGCTTCATAGGCCTCGATGGTACGACCGAAGTCGTTTTCAATCTGATAGGCTTCAAGAATTTTGCGGTATTTTTCCGAGGTAGTGACGTTGGGGCTATCCATGGTTTCCCGGAGTCGGGCGACACGGTCAGTCCGCTCTTCCTGCTGGAAGGGCACATCCAGGGCAATAAAGTCTTCCAGACCATCCACCATTTTCAACATCAGTGGTGTGATTTCGATATTAGTCTGATCCAGTGTTTCGATCTGGGCCAGCATGGATTCAATTTCTGTTTGCTGGGCATTGACGACTTTTTGCAGCTGGCGGTTGTAGACCGTTAATGCTTCCACCTGACGAATGGTGCTTTTGTACTCTGCCAGCAGCTCCTGGGTCTGGTCAGAAAGGGTATTCACCTTCGCCTGGGAGCGCTGGGATGCTTTATCGGTTTTCTGTTGTGTCGTGAGTGCACTGCTCAAAGGGTCCTGGGCAAATGCGGTTGGAATGACTATTGAAGCGGACAACGCAGTGCTGAGTACCAGCGTGCTGCACAGGCCTTTTACCTTGTGGGTGGTTTTTTTCTTATCCATGGACTGCCATTTCCCATGTGTGTTTTTATTGTTTACTTGGAGTTGATTCCCATGCTCTGCGTGGGAATTCATATCGGATTCAGGTATGCATTCCAACGGGGGGGAGGCTGTCGCGAAACCCGAAAGCGAGCCTCTCCGCGTAGGTCGGTTCCGAAAGGAGCCGACACCCGAACCAACCGCCATGAACCATGATCTTTAAATCTCTGAGTTTCATGGGGGATGGCGTTGATGCCACGAGTCGGCTTGCATGCAAACCGACCTACATCGTGACCATTGTCCGGGTTTCGCAACAGCCTCAGGGCCGTGGGAATGAGCGCCGTGATCAGAAAGTATGTTTTATCTCAGCATAAACAAATCTTCCTGCTGGGCTATATAGCGCCTGATTGTACCAAGGCCACAAATTTTCTTTAGAGAATGGAGGCTCTTCGTCGGTAGCATTCTTAATACCAGCAAGCATTTTTGTTCCGGTATCAAATTCATAACCTAACTGAAGATCAAGCGTGGTATAAGATTTAACTTCCTCAGTATTCGCGAAGTCACAACCAGAAGTTCTTCCGTCACCATTGTCATCATAACTGCCGATATACTTGACAGTAGCGTTACTACTCCAAGCATCACGCTTCCAGTTCAAGGCAAGAGAAGACTTCCACTCGGGCTCACCATAAGTGCCAGCTTCTTCACACAGTGTTCCACTCACACCTTTAGTGCGCTTAAAAGACAAAAGATGAGTTGTATCCCAGCGAATATCAAACTGCCCCAGATCAGTAGTAGGCAGACTATAGTTGACAGCGATATCAACACCTTTTCCACGCTCTTCAGCTACGTTCTGATAGGTATCGGTAATCTTGGAACCGCTTTCTTTACCACCAAGCTGACCAGCACCATTACGTTCAACAAGGTCGGCAAACTGAGCTTCATTATTTAGAATCTCCTGCGCTCCAATAGTTTTAATTTTATCATCAACGCGAATATCCCAATAATCTACAGATGCTGACAGCTGGTCAGTAACACTCCAAACGACGCCCATATTCAGAGATTTAGAACGCTCAGCATCCAGTTCTTCGTTACCTCCAGAAACTGAGTAGACTTCTTTTTTCTTACAAGCCTGAGCAATTTCAGCTGCTGTACCTGAACCCTTGGTTTGATTACAAACCTTGGTATCCACAACTCGCTGAACACCCTCACTCTTACCAAGGTAGAGCTCCTTTAAGTCAGGAGCCTTAAACCCTGTTGAAATGCTAGCCCTAATCAAAACTTCATCAGCAGGACGCAATCCAGCTGACAACTTGCCTGTGACAGAGTCACCAAAGTCGTCGTACTTGTCGTAGCGTACGGCGGTACCCAGCTCAAGCATATCAACCGGGGAATGAGCAAACTCCAGGTAAGAGGCTGCCACCTTCCTGTCTCCACCACCATTACCTGAAGCACCACCAATAATGTCATCATAATTTTCGGTTGTTTGATCGAAATACTTTTCTTTTCTAGCCTCCAAGCCATACGCCCAGCCAAGATCAAGATCATCCAGATAACCATCCATACGGAGGTTTGCAAAAGAAAGCTTCAACTCACCTTCACGTTCTGGAGTTTGTTGATACTTAGCAATTGTTTCAGCATCATTTTTACTGGGATCAAACGGGTTAATATCTCCACTAGCAACGCCTGCCTCCATGGAAGTTCTGTATAACTGACCATTTATTCCTTTTTGTAACCCTTTTGATACGCTATGGCCAATTTCCGCTGTCCAGTTCAAATCACCTGCAACAAATACATCCGAAAAGGAACCTGTCAAACCAAAAATCCCTTCAGCTGAAGAATTGGTATTCTCTTTCTCTCGCTTACCAAATTCATTCCAGCGTCGTGCGACGTAAACCGTATCTCCCACGCCAACACCTGATAACCCAGAAACATATGGCAAATAATCATTTGTAACTTCAACTTCTAAAAAGCCCGGCGCAGCGGCATTGGATGTAATCGTTTCTGACTTAGTGTAACGCAATTGCGCAAAACCAGTTAAAGTGTCAGTAAAGTCATGCTCAACAATACCAAAGACACCATAACGTTCTGATTCAGGAATCAACTGATAATCACTTGAGTAGTCATATAAGCACTCTGTACCAGAAGCAGCATTAGAAGAAGGCTGTATATTCTCAGGAGAGCAATCAGCAGGAGCAGCTGCTTCAGAAAAACCGGATTTAAATACAGTAGAGGGATAGCCAAATGAACTACGTCCATCATATCCATTTTTCACTGCAGAATTGGAAAAATCTCGATCTGTAGCTTTTACAATATCCTGCTTGAAAAAATCAGCAGTAAAGAGTACTCGTGTACTGTCGTTACTCGTTCCGGTCACAATGGAAAGCGTATCCTGACCACCATCAAAATCACCTGAAGTCCCTTTTTTAAAACTTACGGTAGCGCCATCATATTCCGTGCGTGTAATGATGTTAATTACACCAGCAACAGCATCGGAACCGTAAATGGCAGATGCTCCATCGTTGAGAACTTCAATTCTTTCAACTGCCGCAGATGGGAGCTGATTAATATCAACAAATGTTGCTGAAATTGGGTTATCTGGCAGTCGTCGACCGTTTAGCAAAACCAGAGTTGCATCATTACCAAACCCGCGATAATTCATACCAGCAGCACCAGCCACCTGAGACAAGGTTTCATTCTCAGTAATCATGGATGGCCCCATAAGCATCGGGGACTCTTTCAGAAATTCCGCAATTGTTGCTGCTCCGGAGCTCTCAATAGCCTCTCGATCAAAAACAACAACTGGAGTTGGGCCTTCAACATCCACCCGAGAAATCCGCGACCCGGTCACCTGGATTTTCTCCAGCTTTTCAACCGAATCCTCATTAGAATATGCTGCCAACGAGACAAACGAAGACCCTAAAGCAACAGCAACCGCTGTACTCAACACCGTCCTTCTAAACATTCTTTTTCCTTGCTCACTTGTTGTGTTTATTATGGCCAGCCTGAGCTTTTGGCTCCCTGCCTGTACACCGCCGTGGCGGGCTACGCTCTTACTACTTCCATCCCCGATGGAGACATCCCCTTGTAGCTCCCCTGTGCTGATCCGGTTATTAACCTTCACCACACTATTGGCTTATCACCAACTTATACTGCAATTGTCGGTTAGACATTGATGCAGTCATACCTGTCATGCTTTCACATCCACAAACGCGACCATGCAATCATCATTCCAATTTTACGTCACCCGCAAACACAAGTATTAAAAAAAGAAATAAATTATACTTACATAGCCGTACGTATATTTCATTTTTGTGACAGGTAAGCGCACTGTAAGTTTTTTTAAAGAGAAAAATCAACCAAACAACGCAAAAAAATAGGTATTTTCACTTACAGGCCTCACAGAAAGGATATTTTACTAGCCAATTGCAGATAACAAAGGCTTTTACTCTGCAATTTTTCCAACCATCCCCTGTCAGTAATCTTTTCTATCTTGCGCCATATTGGTGCATTTTGCTTTATGGCCGCACCACTAAACGTCATAAGACGTATTATTAATTGAAAGGTGACGAGATAGGGATAAATACGTAGAATTCGTTAGCAGCTGATCAGCCAACACCCTGGCTATCTCTGGAAAATGTATGCGTTTCTGGCTCAACATTTGCCCAACGCATGGCGAACAGCAGCCCACTGGCTCTGACCACCGATAACAATAAAGAGAACAATCATGCCGCAAAGTCCCACTTCAAAGTGGGCCGCTATTCTGACTGCAACTCTAGTGCTTTCGGGATGCTCAGGCCCCTGGAATGACCCGAATCCCCCAGTGGATTCAGAAGACGTGACCTACTTTGGCAGTTTCATTACCCGTCCCAAACATCTGGACCCGGTCCGTTCTTACAGTTCGGAGGAAAAGCTGTTTATTGACCAGATTTATGAGCCACCACTGCAATACCACTTCCTCAAGCGCCCTTATGAGCTGGAGCCCGCTACTGCTGCATCAATGCCGACGCTGGAGTTGCTTGACGAGAATTTAAATCCGGTATCTGAAGACAGTCAGGATGTTGCATTCAGCCTGATTACCATACGACTCAAGCCAGGTACCATGTATCAGCCCCACCCTGCACTTGCAGAAGACGATCAGGGCAAACCTGTTTATCTGTTTAACTCTGCGGAAGAAAGTGAACAGTACACGTTGCTGAGCGACTTTCCCGCCACCGGTACCCGGGAACTGAAAGCAGACGATTACATCTATCAGATCAAACGGATGGCTGACCCGGTCAACAAATCACCGCTGCTCGGTTTGATGACCGACTACATTGTCGGCATGAAAGATTTTGGTGCATGGGCCAAAGAGAACCGACAGGAAGAAGAGTGGCTTGACCTTCGCGCGCACCCCATGGAAGGTTTAACCAGGGTGGATGACTATACCTTCTCCATCCGCATCCAGGGGATTTACCCCCAGTTTCAATACTGGCTCGCCATGCCCTTCTTTGCACCGGTTCCCTGGGAAGCCGATCGCTTTTACCACAATCCCGGGTTTCCGGATCGCAACCTGACACTGGACTGGAACCCCATCGGTACCGGCGCGTTTATGATGACGGTGAACTCACCCAATCGTGAAATCGTTCTGGAGAGAAACCCGAATTTCCGACAAGAACTCTACCCTTCTGATGGTTCGGTCGATGATCAGAAAAAAGGCTACCTGGCCGATGCTGGAAAGCCACTGCCGTTTATTGACAAAGCCATTTTCCGCTATGAAAAAGCGGCCACCTCCATGTGGAGTAAGTTCACTCAAGGTTACTACGACCGTTCCGGTGATGGTGACCCCAACATCAATACGGCCACTTTTGACCAGGCGTTTACTGTCGGCCCGGATGGACTCGAGCTGACCCCGGAACTGGAAACACGCAATATTATTGTTGATGAAGAAATCCGCCCCTCGCTCTTCTACACCGGCTTTAATATGGTCGATCCTGTCGTTGGCGGATATACAGAAGATAAGCGCAAGCTTCGTCAGGCCATCAGCATCGTTTATAACGATCAGGAGTACATCGATATTTTCCGCAATGGTATAGGACAGGTAGCCCAGGGCCCCATCCCACCGGGCTTATATGGTTATGCCGAAGGAGAAGCGGCAACGAACGCCTATATCTTTGACTGGGACCCGGCAACCAAAACACCCAAAAGAAAATCCATTGAGTACGCCAGGCAATTACTGGCTGAGGCGGGATACCCCAATGGACGACACCACGAAACCGGCAAGCCGTTGATCCTCTATATGGATACCACCTCTGCGGACAGCAGCCCAAGAGCGGACTGGATCAAAAAGCAGCTGGACAAGATTGGCGTACAACTTGAATTCCGCACCACCGACTACCCGCGCTTCAAAGAAAAAATGCGCCAGGGCAATACCCAGATGTTCGGCTGGGGATGGCTGGCTGACTACCCGGACCCTGAAAACTTCCTGTTCCTTCTGGACAGCCGTCAGGGTCTGGTGAAATGTCAGTGTGCCGGCAGTAATTCTACCAACTATGACAACCCGGCGTTTGATCGTTTATACGACAAAGTAAAAACACTGGCCAATGGACCGGAACGACTGGCTGCTATTAACCAGATGGTGGCCATTGTTCAGAAAGACAGCCCATGGATCTGGGGTTTTAATAACAAGGAGTATTACCTCTCCAACCAGTGGGTGTACAACACCAAGCGCCACGGTATTAGTCAGGGTACGCTGAAATACGTTCGAGTCGATCCTGCGCTCAGGGAACAAAAACAGAAAGAGTGGAACCAACCCATTGTCTGGCCATTGATGGCCAGTATCGGCTTGTTATTCCTTTTGGTTGTTCCTGGTATCAGGGCTTATCGCCGCAGGCAGAAACTGACGATTGATGCTTCGTAGAGATAAAAATATGTTTTCCTACATAATTAGAAGACTGTGCTACGCCATTCCAATTTTGATTGGCGTAAATCTGCTGACGTTTGTTTTATTTTTTATCGTCAACACGCCTGAAGATATGGCAACGGCTCATCTTGGGGATAAATACGTCACCGAAGAAGCGGTACAGGAGTGGATCGCAGAAAAAGGCTATGACCAGCCCCTGTTCTTTAACGGTGATGCCGATGGACTGGGCACCCTCACAGACACCATCTTTTTTAACAAGTCGTTAAAACTGTTTGCTTTCGATTTCGGCACTTCCGACGCCGGCAGAAGTATTCAGTCCGACGTTCTGGATCGCATGGGACCAAGCCTGGCACTGGCTCTTCCTACCTTTTTCATTGGAATCTTTGTCAACATCTCGGTAGCCCTGATGGTATTGATGTTCCGTGGTAGCAGCCTGGACCGTTTTGCGGTGGTGGTGTTTGTCACCCTGATGTCCATCTCCTATCTGTTCTATATCATTTTCGGTCAGTACTACATGGCGAAAATGTCCCGCCTGTTCCCGGTATCCGGATTCAATGACGGTATAGACGGCTGGCGTTTCCTGATACTGCCCATTGTGATTGGTGTCATTTCCGGTATTGGCGCCAGTGCCCGCTGGTACCGCTCACTGTTTATCGAAGTTGCCGGACTGGATTTTGCCAGAACAGCTCGTGCCAAAGGCGTCAGCGAGGCGGGCGTGCTGTTCCGGCATATTTTGCCCAATACCATGCTGCCAATTCTCACCGGGGTGGTGGTTGTGATTCCAGTGTTGTTTATGGGTAGCCTGGTGATGGAATCATTCTTCAGTATTCCAGGCCTTGGGAGCTACTTGCTGGACGCTATTCGTGCGCAGGATTTTGCCATTGTCAGAGCGATGGTCTTTCTCGGCTCTGTTCTTTACATCATCGGTTTGATTCTGACCGATATTTCATACACCTGGGCAGATCCCCGGGTTCGGTTGAGCTAAGCAGAGAAGGACGTAGTTATGGATTTTGAAATCGGACCCGGCCTGTTTGGCGATGGCTTTATGTGGACCATTTTATGGAGTGATGCACTGATCTTTTTGCTGGTCGGTGCAATCTCCCTGTTTGTCGCCTCCTTTCGGCGCAACCCCCAAAACATGGAACGCTGGCGGCAGGTGTTTGCCACCAGACTGGGCATGGCAACCTTTGTTATCATCATGTCCTATGTGGTGATTGCCTTGGTGGACTCAGTCCATTTCCGTAAAGCACTGCCTGCAACGGAAGAACAAAGCAGTGAACAGGTGTTTTACAGCAATGATGTGCATAGCCTGTTGGATCTTGCCCTTGGTGAGATGGGTGAACGACCTGAGCGTACCTACTCCGCACCTTTTGCCCTGAAATCATGGAATAAGGAAAACCTGTTACTGCCGGATGGAGAGCGGGTTCGGGATTACCCGGAGCTGGCCTATGGCGGTGCGCATTTGGCAAGCCCGGAATCATTTGTTAAAGATGTTGCTATTAAGTCACTGGTCGGAATTGGCAAAGGCCTGGCTGTTGCCCTGGCACTGATTGGCCTCCATGCCTTTTGGTTGCGTAGAAGCCTGTCTGCCGGTGCTGGTGAGATAAGCCCTCTGCCCTGGAAGTCAGCCTGGATTACCTTTGCCATTATCATGGCTGTGCTTGGCTGGTTGATCACCCTGGGCAATCTTTATCATGTTCTGGGTACCGATCAGGCAGGTAACGACACGCTCTTTGAAAGCCTGAAAGGCATTCGGACCGGCGTATTGATTGGCACACTGGCTACCCTGATCACCATGCCTGTGGCAATCAGCCTTGGGTTGGCAGCCGGTTACTTTAGGGGCTGGATTGATGATGTCGTGCAATATATTTATACGACGCTTATCTCTATTCCCGGTTTGCTATTGATCGCAGCCTCCGTTCTGCTGTTCCAGGTCTGGATCAACAATAATCCACAGTTCTTTGAGATTGGCCTGGAAAAAGCCGATGCCAAGTTCCTGGCACTGTGCTTTATTCTGGGTATCACCAGCTGGACAACCCTCTGTCGTCTGCTGCGGGCAGAAACCCTGAAGATCAGTCAGCTTGACTACGTTCAGGCTGCACATGCTTTTGGTGTCAGCCATTTCCAGATTATCAAACGGCATATCCTGCCCAACCTTAGCCATATCATTATGATCTCCTTCGTACTGGACTTCAGCGGTCTTGTACTGGCGGAAGCGGTTCTTGCCTACATTGGTGTCGGTATTGATCCTGCCATGGCCAGCTGGGGCAATATGATCAATATGGCCAGTACGGAACTGTCCCGTGAACCATCTATCTGGTGGAATCTGTGTGGGGCTTTCTTCCTGATGTTTACCCTGGTGCTGTCTGTCAACCTGTTCTCTGACCTGGTTCGCGACGCGTTTGACCCAAAAACCAAACTGGAGACGGCATGATGACGGTAACAATGACTGAAGCACGATCCACTGCCTACGTTCAAACGGCCACCAGTGAACTCACTCTAAAAAAGCAAACAGTCGATAAATCGCTGGCGCTTTCCGTCAGCAACCTGAACGTTTGCTTGCGTCATAAGCCATATACGACCATTTTGAAGGATGTCAGCTTTGACCTGAAAAAAGGTGAAGTGTATGCACTGGTTGGCGAATCCGGCAGTGGCAAATCCATAACGTCCCTGTCCATTCTGCGACTACTGCCGGATGCTCTGACCATTACCAGGGGTAAAATCGCCTTGCCTGAAACCAGCCTGTTCGCTTTAACGGAACAGGAAATGGGCGGTATACGCGGCAAAAAAATCGCCATGATTTTTCAGGATGCACTGACTGCCTTGAACCCGGTACAAACCGTTGGGGCTCAGATTGCAGAGACCTTGAAGATTCATACCTCGCTGAGTTCTTCAGAAATCCGTGAGCGGACGGTTGAACTGTTTCGGGAAGTAGGCTTGCCTGACCCGGAGAAGCGGGTTGGCTGGTATCCCCACCAAATGTCCGGAGGTCAACAACAGCGTGTAATGATTGCCATGGCCTTGGCCTGTGAACCCGACATTCTCCTGGCGGACGAGCCAACCACCGCTCTTGATGTGACAATTCAGAAACAGATTCTGGAACTGATTAAAACGCTGACCGTAAAGCGCAAACTGGCCGTTCTGCTGATCACCCACGATATGGGGGTTGTTCGTCAGACTGCTGATCGGGTCGGCGTTATGTACCAGGGTGAGATCATTGAACAGAATGTTTGTGAAGCCTTCTTTGCCGATCCAAAAGAAGCCTATAGCCGACAGCTGATCGATAGTCTTCCGGATATGGACGAGCACCGTTCACTGGAGAAAGAAGCGTCCCTGTTAACCGTGGAAGACCTGAAAATCCACTTCCCGGTGCGCAAAGGATTATTTCAGCGGGTGCACAGCTACACCAAAGCCGTTGATGGCATCAGTTTTGCCATTGGCAAAGGCGAGACTCTGGCTCTGGTTGGTGAATCCGGGTGTGGTAAGTCCACAACGGGGCGTGCCATTCTTAACCTTGAGAAAGCCACTGCCGGCAACATCTGGTACAACAGCCTTTGTGTCAATCAGCTAACCCGCCGGGAAATGCTGCCGCTGCGCAAGAAGATTCAGGTTATTTTCCAGAACCCATTCTCTTCCATGAACCCACGCATGACCGTTGGCGATATTATTGAAGAGGGAATGGTCAGCCTTGGTCTTGAGCTTTCTAAAGAGGAGCGGATTCAGCGCATTGAATCCCTGCTTGCCCGAGTAAGGCTTGAGCCTGAGCATCGTCACCGCTACCCACATGAGTTTTCAGGGGGGCAACGACAGCGTATTGCCATTGCCCGGGCTTTGGCCGTAGAGCCGGATCTGATTATCTGTGACGAACCCACCAGCGCACTGGATGTTTCCATTCGGGCTGAAGTACTGGACTTGCTGTTAGAGCTTCAGAGGGAGTTACAGGTATCCTATCTGTTCATCACCCACGATCTTTCCATTATCCCTCACATCGCCCATCGCGTTGCGGTCATGCAGGGTGGCAAGATTGTTGAACAAGGTCTGACTGAACAGGTTTTGACTCAGCCACAACATGAATATACAAAAATGTTGCTGGATGCGGTTCCTTCGGCCCATTGAATTGAGAGGGAAGTTGGTGTGCGTTCCCACCGCTCCGCGTGGGAACCAGGACACCTCAGATAATTATTTCTTGCTTTCTTACCTGCTCCTTCCCGTATTTTTTTATTAATGACCTGAACTGGTCATAACTTAAACCCAACATTTCTGCTGCCGCTTTTTGATTATGCCGGCAGTTTTCCATGGCATGATGGACAAACGAGCGCTCTGTCTCTGCCAGGACACCCTTCAATTCTACGACCTGCCCTTCTCTCATCTGCTCAAGCCATAATTCCAGCTGTCCAGTTTTATTGGTTACATCAATATCAGAAGAAGAGCTTCGATATTCTTCTTTGGATGTCTTTACGTCTGGCTCGTTCGATGTTTTTAATCCGGAAAGCCATGGAGAACTGAATGGGTCAAGCACCATGTCCTCAATGGGTTCACCAGGGATGCTATGACATACACTGCGCTCAACAACATTCTTGAGTTCCCGGACATTGCCAGGCCACTGATAGTTATTCAGCGTTTCAATCGCTGAGCCTGAAAAGCCTGCAAAGCCTATGTCGTCTTCTATCTCTCCCAACTCATGAGACAATCGCACAGCAAAATGATTGGCAAGTAACAGGACATCTTCCTGTCTGGCTCGCAGAGGAGGGATTGCCACCACATCAAACGCCAGTCGATCCAGAAGGTCTTCCCTGAAGCGTCCTTCTCTTGCAAGCTCAGGTAAGTTTTCATTGGTTGCGGCTACCACCCTCACATCAACCTGCACAGGCCTGGAGCTGCCAACCCGGTATAACTCACCATACTCCACAACCCTTAGCAGTTTTTCCTGCAGCCTTGGCCCCATGGTTGCCAACTCATCGAGAAAAAGAGTCCCTCCATCAGCCGCTTGAAAAAGCCCCGTTCTCGCCTGTCGTGCACCGGTGAATGAACCAGCCACATGGCCAAACAGTTCTGAATCCAGAAGTTCATCATTGAATGCGGCGCAATTAAGCTTAACAAGATTCTGTTGCCATCGTGGTGACAGGTAATGCAAACGACTTGCGACCTCTTCCTTACCCGTTCCCCGCTCTCCCATCACTAATACCGGACGCTCATGGCGAGCATAGCGGGAAATTGACTCAAGCATCTCAAGAAATGCAGGCGATGAGCCGATCAAAGTCTTCTTCCTGGAGGAAATGATGTTGGGCATTGTTTTTGTTATTCGAAAGCTTTTGCGATTTAAACCATTGTCTGGTGTATCAAACCACATAGTGGCCAAAAAGACCACGGTCAAAAACTGTCAGCTCTAAACAGAAATTTAATAACTCTTTAATAAACAGCAGGTTATTGTAACTTGTCAGGTTGGCACAGTTTCTGACCTGTTAAATGGCAAGTAAATCGTTAATGAAAGGAATTCTAAACATGAAAGCACGGCTTCAATCTGTTATTGTCTCACTTGGTTTGATTAGCACAGTTGCTCTTGCCGATGAGCTGCCACTGTGGTCAGAAATGATTTCTGACACTGAAATCAAAGCACTGCAAACGGAAGCCATGGAGCAAATAGAACAAGAACTGATGAAAGAGCTGCCAGCCGATCTCGCCAGACATCACCAGTTGATTAATGAGCACCTCTTTGACCAGCAGCCATTAAATGAGACCGTTCAGCAAAATGACAACAACAGCCATTTAAACAAGAAAAAAGACGAAAATCGCATTATTAATTTTTTGAACATCAACCCGAATCAGGGAGCGCAGTCATGAGTATTTTTTCCCGTCTCAGTGACATCCTGAATGCAAATATCACCGCTCTGCTGGATAAGGCAGAAGATCCTGAAAAGATGGCTCGTCTGATGCTTCAGGAAATGGAAGAAACCCTGGTTGAAGTGCGCTCCGATGCCGCAGGTCTGATCGCCGATAAAAAAGATATCGAACGACAGCTGGCGAACAGATTGAGCAATATTGAAGAGTGGACCGCCAAAGCCAGACTGGCACTTGAGCATAGCCGTGAAGACCTTGCCCGCCATGCGCTGGCAGAAAAGCAAAGATTGCTGTCAGAATCCCGGGAAAAAGAACAGTATCTGGCAGAAATGGAACAGCAACTTGGCCGCCATGATGAAGACATACAGCGTCTTCAAAATGCCATGAAGGTAGCTCGCAAACGTCTTGAGTCTCTGCGCCTCAGAAGGCAGGTGAGCCAGAATCGTCTGAAAATGCGGGAGAGCACCCGGGAAAAAGCCCGGTTGCGTCAGGAAGCCAGGTTCGAAGAGATGGAAAGGGATCTGGATGCATTGGATAGCCAGTTAGAAGCTGAAGGTCTTGGTACTTCAGAACTTGAGCAGGAATTCCAGAATCTGGAAATAAACAGTGCAGTGGAACAAGAACTTGCCTCTCTAAAAGCATCTCTGTCCACAGAAAATCCTGAAAAAGCCGTTTGAGAATGGTTAAAACAACAATACTGAATTGATCCAAAAAGGGAGTCACAATACCTATGGAATATGTCATCGACGGCATTGTCCCTATCAGTGCCATTCTGATTTTATTCCTGTTCCTGCCTTGGCTTGTCTTCCACTACCTGACACAATTGCGTCAGGCCAGACAGTTGGATGAAGATTCTCAGGAGCTTTTTGAAGCCACTGTACACCGGGTAGAAGTCATGGAAGAACGAGTTCATGTTCTGGAGCGTATTCTGGACAATGAAGTTCCAGGCTGGAGGACTCGTCAATGAGAGTGATCAGAAAAATTTTCACTCAGCAAAAGGAAGGCGAAGCCTCTCCCGCTATCATGGGCGTGTGCAGCTATATTGCCAACCGATTTCATCTGGATGTTCTTGCGGTTCGGTTGAGTGCAGCAGGTATTGCTTATTTCACGTCAACCTCTCGTGCCATCCTTGCCTATATTGCCATTGGCGTTGTTCTCAGCATTAGCTCAGGAAAAGACACTTATCGAAGGCGTCGGGTCAAGAAAATAAAAGTAGATGTAAACTCTGAGTCGGCAGAACAAAACGACGATGCCCTTATTAATGATAAAGAAACAGCGCCTGGACTGTCTAAAACCTCTGTCAGTCAACTGGCCCGTAAAGTAACAAGACTGGAAAGTCGTCTGTCCCAAGTCGAAGACAGCGTAACGTCCAATCACTTGAAATTCGCTCGTGAGTTTCGAGATCTGCAATCTTCAGAAAAACCTGCCAGGCAAGAATCATAACCTTCCCCCCCTGCTGATTAAGACAGATTGCAATACATATTCATATCTGTTCTTATTGGCCAGTTGTTTGCTAACACAATAAAAAAACGACTTCGTACTTCTATATATTGCTACGCAGTTGAGCATGGATACCCTCCGGGCTTAAGTAGACTGTCGATACTTACTGCATAAGAAGACCATGAAAAGAGGAAGTAGCACCCGTGAAAATCAAACAATTCAAGCAACTGAAAGCTGGCTTGCTGGCTGTTTCTATTGCGCTTTCCGGCACATTGCTAACCACTCCGGACAACGTATCCTGAAGCCTGAAACTGCTGCGGGTTATGCTTCCCTTCTTTACACCATCAAAGGTGCTGAAGAGTACAACACCGGCAAGGCAGGTCCTGAAGCGCTTGCAGTAAAAGCCATTGATGATAGTACACTCGAAATTACACTTTCCGGCCCGGCCCCTTACTTTATTGCACAGCTGGCCCATTACACCGCCTACCCTGTTCCGAGTCACAAAATCGAAGAGCTGGGTAAAAACTGGGCAAAAGATAGCAACATGGTCAGCAATGGCGCGTTCACTCTGAGTGAGTGGACACCTAACGCTCAGATTCGCCTGGAAAAAAAACCCGCAATTCTACGACGCTGCGAATGTATCGCTGGATGAACTGCTTTACTACCCACAGGAAGACCGTTCAGCTGTACTGAAGCGAGTTCGGGCTGGCGAGGTTGATATTCAAACAGACTTTGCTTCTTCAGACCTGAAATGGCTGGAGAAAAACATGCCGGACTACGTGCGCATCGCACCGTATCTCGGCGTTTATTACTACCGCTCCTAAAAACTTGCTCAAACCTACTCAAAGTTATCTAAACCTGAGCGTTTTCCGCAAGACGCCAGCCGAGCAGTGCTACTGACGATTCACGTGTCGGAATCTCACCGACAGACCAAAGTTAAAACGGGGGCACCGTGTCGAAAACAACACCGCTATCTCCCTCACACAGCCCTGCCGTCGCCGAAAAGGCCGGTGGATGCTTCGATCGCTTTGGTCGCTCTGAAAAAGCCGTTCCCAGTTTCCCACGCAGAATCGCCCAGCGGGTCCATACGTGCTTGCCGTTATCCTCTGGTAACCGCAAGGCGACATGGCCCGCCCTATCGTCCCACAGCCGGGCTGTGGCACCACGGGGCAATCGCTCAGAAAACCGGAAATAACGTCGGGCTATCGCCACAGCTGCGCCATGGTGCACCGACAGGCCATACTGGCCACTGAATTTTGTCCGCCCTATCACCGACGTGTAAGCCGGGTTGACCCTGGTCAGACCGACGCCTTCACGGTAAGCACGGCTGACCAGTGTCTTATGAATCTGGTCGTATGCCAGTCCGGACAGCATCCGGGCGTAGCGGGCTGAGTGACTCTTTTCCAGCTCGTCTTTCTTTTTCCGGAACGACAGGTGCTCCATTACCAGCGGTACCCCGGCTTGCTTTGCCAGTTTAACCACCTGCTTGCAGGCGTCACCAATCACCGCCCGACGCTGCTCTGAAGTCTTGCCAAAGGTGTGACAGGGAATGGTCCATTTGTTCAGCGGGTTACCGTGGCGGTCAATCAACGCCAGGGCCAGGTGGTCGGCGTTGATATCCAGCCCCATGGCACCGGCTTCCGGGCAGGTACACGGGCGACCCCGTATCGCTGCCGTTGTCACCAGCAACCGCCAGCCCTTCTTATCGCGGGCAAACCGAAAGGACAGTGCCTGGCCATAGTGTTTATAGAGGTCACCAAACTGATCCCGACCGGCCTTCAAGCTCAACGACTTGCGTCGTTGATTTTTTTCAAGCGCTGCATTAATAGCGTCACCGCCATGGGCAAAGTGGATATTGGTCAGCTCAAGGTATTGTCCATGCTCACCGACCAAAGCATCCGGTACTCGCAAACGAGCAGACAGGGTGCCGTCTTTGGCTTGAGTCAGGGCACACAGCTGGCAGCCATGGGACTCGTCTTTACTACCAATGATAAAAAACTGTGATTGCCGGGCATCCTGCCAGTCCTGTTGCCACTCGTTATGGCCACAATAGCCGTTTTTCTCCAGGTGGAACTGTTTTTTAAACAGGGCTTTGGAGCCAAAGCAGATAGCCGGGTCATTGTTTTCCAACCTCTGCCGTATACGAAGCAGATGAGCCTTTAAGGTTGACAGCCGTCGTTTAGACTGGTGCAGGCCAAAGCGCAATTGAGCTCGTTTTTGAGGATTTTCTTCTTTGTTCAGTGCCTTTGCCTGTTTCTTTATGTGCCGATGCTTTGCCTTGATGCGACGCTGGTAACTGTCTTCACTGTTTGCCAGATTGGATATGACTGAGCGAATCTTACCCTCAAGGCTGGCTTTCGCTGCATTAAAGTACCGGGCAGGAATCCGGTTGCGGGCAATGGTCTTGTTTTTCAGGGAAGCCAGTGATTGTCCCTTACGCCACTGGACATATAATCCACGTTCGATGGACGACATCAACCCGGCGATAGCGGACAGGGCGGCATTCTGGGCAGCGGAGATGTTCAGGCGGGTCTGGAAGGTCAGTGACAGACTGTCAGTCATAAACGAGCCTTTTTCGCTCATGGCTGCTTCTTCGCTCATGGCTTCCCAGTATCCTCTACAACTTTAGTCAATTTCTCCATCAGCTGCTGATTTTTGCGACTGCGGCCGCCGTAGAGGCGGGCAGAAAACACAGTGATAATATCCAGAACATCCATCGCCAGGTCTTTTTTCTGGTCATGGCTGGAAACCAGGCTGTAAGCTACCGTTTTGCGCTGTACCTGTGGAGTCTGCTGCGTCATTAACTGACTGGCGCTGTAATGTTGTTGACCACCGGCAGTATGCTCAGGCACGAGTTTTCCACAAGCCTCCCAGCGACGCAGAGTAGAAGGGGGTAGCCCTAAATGGTCAGCGGCCCGGGAGATGGAGTATCGATCATTCACAACAGAACTTACTCATTTTGAATAGGTCCGAGTAACTATAGATAGGTTTTTGTTAACTGCAACAAGCCCTCTTAACCTTGATGATGATGTGCTGAAAGACCTGCGTGTCCGGAGGGCACTGGCGATGACCATTGATCGCAAAATTCTCACTGAAAAAGTGTTGAGAACGGGTGAAGTAGCGGCATACAGCTTTGTACCACCCGGTACTGGCGACTACGGCTCATCTCCTGAAGTCAGCTGGAAAGGAATGAATCAGGCCGAGCGTGTTGCCGAAGCGCAAAAGCTGATGAAACAAGCGGGTTATGATAAGTCGAATGCACCTACCATCCGGCTGAGTTACAACACGTCAGAGAACCATAAGAAGGTTGCGATTGCTGTTGCTGCCATGTGGAAAAAAGCACTGGGTGTGAAAACCGAACTGTTCAACACTGAAGTCAAGGTTCACTACGACAACCTGAAAACCCGGGATTTTCAGGCTGCCCGCGCTGGCTGGATCGCTGACTATAACGATCCGCAGAACTTCCTGAATCTGATGGAAAGCCGTAACACTTCTCAGAACTACGCTAACTTTAATGACGGTACCTACAACGATCTGATGAGAAAAGCGGAGCTGGAAGCTGACCCTGTCAAGCGTAATGAATATATGCGACAGGCTTAAGTTATTGCGCTGAACGAACTGCCAAATATACCTATTTACCACTATGTATCCAAAAACCTGGTAAGTCCGAAGGTTGATGGCTGGATTGATAACGCCTCCGATATCCATCGGGCCCGATACCTTTCTATTAAGTAACTGGACAGCCTCCTGCTGTTGTAAGTAGTTGGCCAAATGGAATCGTATATTTCTGGCTAAGTGGGCAGTTACTATGCAAGGCGCAACGTAGGGAGCATAGCCGTAGCTATGTGACCGGAGTTGCAACGCCGCAGAGTGACTGACAACTTAGTCAGAAATATATGATTTCATTTGGTTAACTACTTACAGCAGGAGTGCGCTCAAAAGTTGTCGTGCGCCACGGATGGCCATGAATAACAAAACGAAGAGGGAACTCCAGAGGAAAGAGCGAATTGTTCCATGTTCTCCTATATTCTCAAGCGGTTGCTGACGGCGATTCCGACGCTGCTCATCATCATTACCATCGCATTTTTTATGATGCGTATTGCCCCCGGTGGGCCGTTCGATCAAGAACGACAGTTACCCCCGGAAATTGAAGCCAACATTCTCAAAGCCTACGATCTGGACAAACCAGTCCATGAACAGTATTTCATTTACCTTGGCAAGTTGCTTCAGTTTGATTTTGGCCCTTCTTATAAATTCAGAGACTTTTCCGTTACTGAGCTGATTTTGTCCGGCTTACCAGCCAGCTTCCAGATTGGCGGACTTGCTATATTACTGGCGACGTTTATTGGCATTGGTTTAGGAACTCTTGCAGCACTTTATCAGAACCAGAAAACCGATTACGCCATTATGGGCGTTGCGATGACCGGTATAGCGGTTCCTAACTTTGTTGCGGCCCCAATTCTTTCCCTGGTATTTGGTGTCTACCTGGCCTGGTTACCGGTTGCAGGCTGGGGAGATGGCGCTGCCAGAAACCTGGTTTTACCTGTAATTTCTCTGGCGCTGCCACAGATCGCTTATATTGCCCGACTGACGCGGGGTTCAATGATTGAGGTTCTGCACTCTAACTACATCAGAACGGCAAGGGCTAAAGGAATTCGTGAACGCCTGGTGGTCATTTGCCATGCCATCAAGGGTGCTTTGTTGCCTGTGGTTTCCTATTTAGGGCCAGCGGTTGCCGCTGTGACTACCGGCTCGGTAGTGATTGAGTCTATTTACGATATTCCCGGCGTTGGCCGTTACTTTGTCAATGCCGCACTGAACCGTGACTATCCATTGGTGATGGGTGTGGTGATTTTCTACGCAACCCTGATTCTCCTTATGAACCTGATCGTGGATGTGGTGTACAGCTTTCTGGATCCAAAACTGAGGGTTAGCGGATGAACAACATCATGAATGTGAACGATAAACTGGCCACGTTTAACGACAACTTTTCAGATTCAGCCGATTTAACTGAAGTTGCTGGCCGCTCTCTCTGGCAGGATGCCCGTATTCGCCTGATGCGAAACAAGGCTGCTGTGGTTTCAATGATCATTCTATCCATCATTACATTGATGGCTATTTTTGCTCCCTGGCTGTCATCTCACCCTTTTGATGAGGTCTATTGGGACTTTATTCAAGTGCCTCCCAACGCTGCTGAAGGCTTCTGGTTTGGTACCGATGAGAATGGTCGAGATCTGTTTGTCCGCACGCTCTATGGAGCAAGAGTTTCGCTCATGGTTGGGCTGGTAGCCACAACCATGTCACTGGTCATCGGTGTCGTTTATGGCGCTGTAGCTGGCTATATGGGTGGACGTATCGATAACATCATGATGCGTTTTGTGGACATTCTTTACTCCCTGCCTTTCATGTTCTTTGTGATTATTCTGATGGTGATCTTTGGTCGCAACATTTATCTGATTTTTGTCGCATTAGGTGCTGTTGAATGGCTTACCATGGCCCGTATTGTGCGAGGCCAGACCCTGGCGGTTAAAAAGAAAGAGTTTGTTGAAGCAGCCCATGCCAGTGGCGTGTCAACGACAAAAATTATCTTCCGCCATATCATTCCCAATATTCTTGGCCCGGTGATCGTCTATATGACACTGACAATTCCCCAGGTCATTCTGACGGAAAGTTTTCTCTCATTCCTGGGTCTCGGGGTTCAGGAGCCTTTGACCAGCTGGGGCGTTTTGATTTCCGAAGGGGCAAAAGTCATGGAATCCGCGCCCTGGATGCTGGCATTCCCAGCCACTTTCCTGGCCATCACACTTTTCTGTTTCAACTTCATTGGTGATGGTCTGCGCGACGCACTGGACCCAAAGGATCGATAATTATGAACGAGAACAGCATCATTCTTGAGGTCAAAAACCTCAATACCCGCTTCGATACGCCGGATGGTGAAGTAGCCGCCGCCAATGAGATCAGTTTCACCCTGAAGAAAGGTGAAAGCCTGGGTGTCGTGGGCGAATCCGGTTCCGGAAAAACCCAGATATTTATGGCCTTGATGGGTTTATTGGCAAAGAATGGCAAAACCACGGGTGAAGCTATCTTTAAAGGCCAAAACATTCTTGGACTGCCCGTTAAAGAACTGAATAAGGTGCGCGGCGTTTCTCTGTCCATGATTTTTCAGGACCCAATGACATCCCTGAACCCCTATCTGAAAGTCTCACGACAGATGACTGAAGTCCTGATTGAACATCAGGGTATGAGCCAAAAGAAAGCCCTGGAGCGATCCATTGAAATGCTGGAACTGGTAGGCATACCAGAGGCCCGCAAGCGGGTTCATATGTACCCCCATGAGTTCTCTGGTGGCATGCGTCAGCGAGTTATGATCGCTATTGCACTGCTCTGTGAGCCGGACCTGTTAATTGCTGATGAGCCAACCACTGCGCTCGATGTTACCATTCAGGCTCAGATTCTGGACCTGCTCCATGACCTGAAAGACAAGCTGGGTATGTCCATTGTGATGATTACCCATGACCTGGGTGTCATTGCCAGTATGTGCGATCATGTGATGGTGATGTATGGTGGTCGTGTGGTTGAAACCGGATCCGTACAAGCACTCTTCAGTGATGCAAAACACCCATACACCCGGGGTCTTTTGCAATCCATGCCGAGAATTGATGGTGATCATAATGAAGATCTCTACGCAATTCCCGGACAGCCTCCCAATCTTCAGGCACTGCCACAAGGTTGTGCATTTCAGCCCCGATGCCAATATGCGACCAATCTCTGTCAACAGGAGCGCCCTCAAACCACTGAGTTTGATGCTGGTCGAACGGCCTCTTGTCATCAACTGAGTTCAGCTTTTCACGCCAGCAGCCCTGTTAAAAATAATCCTGTTAATGTCGTGGAAGGTGTTTTATGACTGTTACTGAGCAAGCGCCAATCCTTACAGTAGAAAACCTTAAGGTGCACTTCCCCGTCGATACAGGCACATTCTTCACGAAAAAAAAGACTTTGAAAGCCGTCGATGGTGTCAGCTTCCAACTTCATGAAGGTGAAACCCTTTCTGTCGTTGGTGAGTCTGGCTGCGGGAAATCCACGCTCGGTAGAGCGGTTCTGCAATTACTGCACAATACTGATGGGCAGGTTGTCTGGATGGGGCAGAGCATCACCGGGCATTCCGTAAAAGAGATGCGCCCTTTGCGCAAACAGATGCAGATCATTTTTCAGGATCCGCTGGCCAGCCTTGATCCACGCATGACCATCGGCGAGATTATTGCTGAACCACTGGTCACCCATCATCCAGAGCTTGCCGGTGAGGCGGTCAGGGACCGTGTTCGTGAGATGATGAATATTGTTGGCCTGTTGCCACACATGATCAACCGTTACCCCCATGAGTTCTCAGGTGGACAGTGCCAGCGAATCGGTATTGCCCGGGCAATGATTCTTCAACCCAGGGTGATCGTCTGTGATGAACCTGTGTCCGCACTGGATGTCTCTATTCAGGCGCAGATCATTAATCTGCTGGGAGAGTTGCAACAGAAGTTTGGTCTGTCACTGCTGTTTATCAGTCATGATCTGTCCATTGTCCGTCACATCAGTCACCGGGTAATGGTTTTGTATTTGGGTAATGTTATGGAGATTGCCGATAAAGATGATCTCTATAACTCGCCAAAACATCCTTATACACAGGCTTTGATTTCCGCAGTTCCGGCTCCGGACCCTGCAGTGAGAAAGAAGCGGGTAGTATTGAAAGGCGATTTACCTTCACCGATTGATCCACCGTCAGGCTGTATCTTCAGGACTCGCTGCCTCTACGCGGACGAACAGTGCTCACAGAAAAAACCAGACCTTGTTGATTGCTCCACGTCCGGATTGAATCAGCGTCACCAGGTTGCCTGTTATAAAACTGATATAATCTACGGTTGACCACTATGCGGGGTGATTTACTCCGCTCTTCAATGCTGCTGATTAAAACCGAAAAGCTGCGTAATAAAGTATGGCCTGCTCTATCCCTGCCTTGAAGGTCTCGATGGTTCGGCCGGAGAATTAATACCATGTCTATGGGGGAACAATCAGAAGAGGAAGGGACTTGAAAATAAACCGGGAACTGTCTCAAGAAAAGATGACAGGATTTGAAAACACCAACAATAGCACTTCATAGTTAAGAAAAGTGGCTCCCCGAGCTGGACTCGAACCAGCGACCCAATGATTAACAGTCATTTGCTCTACCAACTGAGCTATCAGGGAACTAATCGACAGTTTTACTGTACTGACAACAGTTTCTTCAACAAGGGACTTTTTATGAGCCTCAATGCTGTATGGTGGGTCGTGTAGGATTCGAACCTACGACCAATTGGTTAAAAGCCAACTGCTCTACCGACTGAGCTAACGACCCATTCTTACCTCAGCCACAGGCTAATATACAGAATAAGTGGCTCCCCGAGCTGGACTCGAACCAGCGACCCAATGATTAACAGTCATTTGCTCTACCAACTGAGCTATCAGGGAACTGATCGACAGTTTTACTGTACTGACAACAGTTTCTTCAACAAGAGACTTTTTACAAATCTCAATGCTATATGGTGGGTCGTGTAGGATTCGAACCTACGACCAATTGGTTAAAAGCCAACTGCTCTACCGACTGAGCTAACGACCCATTCTTACCTCAGCCACAGGCTAATATAGAGAATAAGTGGCTCCCCGAGCTGGACTCGAACCAGCGACCCAATGATTAACAGTCATTTGCTCTACCAACTGAGCTATCAGGGAACTATGCCTGGCAGCGACATCTCGTCACCAACCAACGGCAGCGAATGATAAGGTTATTTTGCCGTGAGTCAAGTATTCCACTGCAAAAAACTTTTTAAAAAGGCTGTATATATGGCATTTTTCAACCGCTATACGTCCCTAGAGACCATCCGCACTCTCGGACAGGTATTGGGCCACACCGTCTGGAGAGGCTGTCATGCCCTTGTCGCCTTTGTTCCAGCCAGCCGGGCAGACTTCACCGTGCTGTTCGTGGAACTGCAAGGCGTCAACCAGACGAATCAGTTCATCCATATTACGGCCCAGCGGCAGGTCATTGACGATCTGGGAGCGAACCAGACCTTCCTTGTCGATCAGGAAAGCACCACGGAATGCCACACCACCTTCTGATTCAACGTCATAAGACTTACAGATGTCGTGTGTCATATCAGCAGCCAGAGTATATTTCACCTGACCGATACCGCCCTGATCCACAGGCGTATTACGCCACGCATTGTGCGTAAAGTGAGAATCGATAGAAACGCCGATCACTTCAACACCCCGCTCCTGGAAAGCACTCATACGGTGATCCAGGGCAATCAGTTCAGAAGGGCATACGAAAGTGAAGTCCAGAGGGTAGAAAAACAGCAGACCGTACTTGCCACGAATGGCTTCGGACAGGGTAAAAGCATCAACAATAGAGCCGTCACCCAGTACAGCAGGGACTGTGAAGTCAGGAGCCTTTTTGCCTACTAAAACGCCCATAAGTATTTCTCCTACGCTTTATGAAACTGTCAGTTAACAAGCTGTCATATAAAAAGCTATCATTTACAAAGTTGTGCGTATTAATACGAGAGTACAAGTAATATCTCATCTCACATTGAATCACGCATCACAAAAACCGCGCATACAATGATACACATGACCACGGTTTTCGCCTACCGCAGTAGAAACAAATGATTGCTTTTTTTATCACAAGCCAATAGATAAAGGAGCAAGAAGAAAAATACAACCCGGAGCCTGTTGACGCGCCCCCTTTACTAAAGACTGGTTCACCCGAAGCCCACTCAGTTCCTTCCCAAAACTCCCAAAGCATTATTAGGGTAGCGAATTCTGAACGAAGACAGGGATCAGACAGCTTTCATTTTTTCGCATTAAGAAAATGAACTAATTGGGAATTAAAATATCAAAGTATGTGTAGAAATAACTTCTTCTGGCGTGTGTCTATGCAAAATACTGGCGTTCCTGCAAGGACGGTGCTTTTCTGGAATGTAGCACCGGATAATGATGTCAAAAAACCAAATCCCACAAGAAAACCAGATATCGGACATACCAGCGGAGGGCTGAAGGTTACCCCACATCCGCCATCAAACTACGTCCTGTCTGGAGAAGACTCTGCATTTTCTCCCCTTGCCAGGAAATCTGAACAGACAACAAAAACGACGCAAAATGAATCAGAAAGCGATTCAGAGTGTGATCAGGAAATACTGGAAGCATTTGCTGGCATATCAATCTCAGATCACACTAATATCGATAAACATCAACGCCCCGGGCACAAGCCTGAACATTTAAATGAAAGGGTCATGTTAAAAGCCAAAACGAAGCTATCGTTCAAGAAAAAAAATAGCCCTCCAAAACCGGTAAGGCTCCACTCTTATCCCGGTACTTCAGGGCAGCAGGTAATATCTGCAGCAACTTTACCCATAGCCTTTGTAACAACAGATGCAACAATGTTCAGCCCGGGCAATACCAATACTGAACCTTCGCCCAAAAAGCTATGCAACTCAGCACCCCCGGTAAATGCTGCCATAAACTGGCAAGAGCCTCAGGATACTCCGATGACTGAACAGTCAGGCTTACCTGGATTTCACTCCTTACCTTATGACTTTGCCCCGGGAGAGGAGCCTTTGGAGTAATTACAGCAGAGAGGAGAAACTGACAGGGACTCAATGAGTCAGGTAATGAACTGACCCGGAAGAAAGGTAGCCTTCCGGTTTTATCACACCGGAAGGGAAGGGTAAAAACGATTGTAAAATCAGTCTTCTGCACCTTCATCAGAACCAGCCGCTTCAGCAATCAACTGCTGCAAGTCACCGCTGTTAAACATATCAATAATGATGTCACTGCCACCAATCAGCTCACCCTTAATCCACAGTTGTGGGAAGGTCGGCCAGTTAGCATACTTGGGAAGATTGGCACGAATCTCCGGGTTAGCCAGAACATCCACAAAAGCGAACTGTTCGCCACAGGCCATCAACGCCTGAACCGCCTTGGCAGAGAAACCACACTGGGGCAACTTGGGAGAGCCCTTCATGTACAGCAGAATAGTATGGGATTCAACCTGTTCTTTTATTTGCTCCATTACGTCCATGAGACGACCTCTTCTTCATTGGAATCATAAAACAGGATATTTTAAAGAAAATACCTGACTGTCACCATATGTTATTACATATAGTCGAATAGAAAAAACCAACAACAGGATTGTAGACATCCAACTTTCCTGCCACCATCGGCTGACCGACTATGGAACTGCAAGTTAGGAATCAGCCATGTATGTACCGGATAAACCCCTTCTCTCTTATCCCTGGTGGCTAATGCCTTTTTTCTGGAGCCAGAAGCGTCGCTATGGAAAAGTCCTAAAGCCGGGCTTGTTATGGGCAAGAGTTCCCCGGTTATTTGCCGCTGTAGCCACGCTCTACGGCGTACTGGATCGAAAAAAGTCCCCCCTGTCGCCGGAGCTGCGTTCGCTGGTTACCGTCAGAGTATCCCAGGTCAACTGGTGCGCCTTCTGTGTTGACATCAATGCCATGACCCTGGCAAAACGTGCAGGCAGCATGGATAAAGTCGAAGCACTGGATAACTGGCAAGACTCTGACCTTTTCAATGCTCAGGAGCGTATTGCCCTGGAATATACCGAAGCTGTTACCTACAGCGACCGACAGGTAACCCCTGAGCTGATGACGCAGCTAAAAGAGTATTTCAATAATGACGCTGTTATTGAACTGACTGGCCTGATCGCTTTTCAAAACATGTCCAGCAAATTCAACGCTGCCCTGGATGTGCCAGCAGAAGGTTTCTGCAAAATTCCGAAGAGATGAACATTTCCTGCAAGTGCTGGCACCAATAAACCCGACAGGATCATCAATCCCTAGTGAGGCTTCTTGGCACCACGGGTGATTTGGCCAACTTCTTTCTGCGTTTGGGCATTTCACCGTGACTACGGATGGTACTCAACTCTGCGCTGGTGCCTGGTCTCGATGCCATGCTTTCGGCGTTGCCCGTACTTTCCAGAAGTCCAAAATATCCCGGCTTGCTGATATCTGGTACTACTCGGTTCGTCAGGAAATCCTCAAAGGTTTTATTTGATGACAACGCCTGATGGTCCAGGCAGAAATTGAAATAGGCCGATAGAGTCGGTCCTGTCTCCTTGAGCGTGGGTGTGGTTGTCAGGTCAGGGGCAAGGATTGGTGACATTAATTGCAGGGTGACAGGATCAAAGTATTTCGCGTTATGTATTTGGCTCCTGTCGCTGCAGTTAGGGTGTCTATCCCTGTATTGCATCAGATAACCGTGTATGTCGTTAAGGTAATGCATGGCGGAAGCTGTGTCAGGGATGATCTCTGTTTCTACTGTTTTAGCGATTTGTTCGTGGCTCTTTGCATCCTCCCGCCACTGGGTACAGAGTTTAGACAGTTGCTGGTCCCGGCCTTTGAACGCCCTGCAGACCATCAGTTGCAGAACATCACTTTTATGATTGCGCCAGATGTGGGGCTTGGTTACCAGCATAAATGCAAACGCGTCAATATCATCAATGCAGTGAATACCTTGTTGCAGCATTTGCTGAACCACTTGCTCAAATCGCTCGTGACGGTCGTGCGTGGGAGAGCTACCGCGCAAATAATAGAGATTAAAAGACATTTCCCAGGCAAACGTAACCAGCAGGTGACTGACTCTGTCGATGGCACAGATATTTCCACAACCCAGGGCATCAAACCAGATATCCTTGACAAGTCGTAAAAATGACAGGCAATCCAGTGGCTCTAACTGAAAGTTAAGTTCATTGGAACAGATACTTATGCTGGAGCTGAAATCCACTTGTACAGCATTGTCAACAAGCAGCTCTGGCCAGCTTTTGCAAATAACAGCGCCCTGTCGTTGCAATGTGCTGGGCCATTTATTGACCATAGTTACGATGCTCTGGCGATCTGGCCAGAAGGAAGAGTATTGACGATTGAGATTCTCAGCGGCGGTTTTTACACATGATTTGGTGTAGCTTTGCAGTTCCATCAACAATCGCAGTTTGCCCTGAACCCCTGCTGTTGAACTCAACCCGTTTTCAATGCACTGTTTAATGGTACCCAGTGTATCACCGTTGTCTGACTGAAGATGACCAATGATCTCACTGTTGCTTGGGGTGATATTGCGCTGGACCAGGGCTTTTTCCGACCTGGCGATTTCCTCGGTGGAATAGCCCTGAATCTTCAGGTGCTGCTCTTCATCAGAAGCCAACGTCGTATTTCGCCGACAAAACGCCGTAGCTTTATGGGTATCCGGCAAGTGGGTGGCGGCGGAACTTGCCGACGGATCATCAGGGGGAGGGAAATTCCAGCCAGAGTTCACTGCACCAGAGATTGCCGGTTGCGAAGAGGGGTTTGACATACCTTTCCTCTTATCTTCACAAAACAAGTGAAAGTTGGACAAAATTCCTGAATATGACCGACATTCTGACAACTGCTGAAGAATAAAGTTCACCGCCGATCACTCGAACGGCCCTGGTTTGACACAGGGCTTATGCACGAGTAACCTCTCTCGCGCTTTTAGGACTGATTAACAGCCTCCTGGAATCAATGTTTGAAGTAAACGTCGGAGTTTAAATATAAAAACCGAATACTTTATGTTCAAACTGTAAAAAAACCACAGCTACTGATTTAACCCGGATATTTCATAAACTGCCCCGAATCTCGCGTAGGACTTTGCCGCTCTAAGGGATTTTGTGAGGGAGCGCCGTACCGGGGAGTACGGTCGACTGAGCAAAACTCCCTTAGAGCGGCAAAGGACAAGCGAGAGCGGGAGCACGTTTATGAAATATCCGGGTTAACAGTAGCCAACGACCCAATTTCAACGTTCACATCTTTTGGCAGTCGGGAAACTTCAACCAGGCATGGAAGGGTTCCCGAAAGAACTGCATTTACACCTGATTAATGACTATTCAATCTATTACCAAACCACTGATCGTTCTGCTGATAACTGCCGCTATTCTGGCTATCCCGCCAGCCCGTGAGTGGCTATTTGAGATGATCCGGATTCTTTCATCGCTGGATATCGACAAGGTACGCACCTACATTCTCAGTTTCGGACTATGGGCCCCTCTGGTGTCAGGACTACTGATGGTTATCCAGGCAGTAGCAGCGCCGCTGCCTGCTTTTATTCTTACCTTTGCCAACGCCGCCATTTTTGGCTGGTGGCAGGGGGCACTGCTATCCTGGAGCAGCGCCATGATTGCGGCTACACTCTGTTTCTTTATCTCCCGCTGGTTTGGGCGGGAGGGAGTGGCCAGACTGACCAGTCACTTTGCCCTTGATCAGGTAGATGACTTTTTTGCCAAACATGGCCAATACACCATACTCATTGCAAGACTTCTGCCTTTTATATCCTTTGATCTGGTCAGCTATGGAGCAGGCCTGACATCGATGAAATTGCGGTATTTTCTTGTGGCTACCGGTATCGGGCAGCTGCCAGCCACACTGATTTATTCTTATGTCGGGGAAATGCTGACCGGTGGCAGCCGTCTTGCCGTGATGGCACTGTTAACACTGTTTGCCATCTCCGTACTGATCTTTTTCCTGAAGTCTGTCTATTTCCGTGAATCGAGGCCTGTTGGCAATGAATAAGAAACCAGTATTATCCCAATACCTCAAAAGATGTATTTTCTTCTTCCTGTTACTGATTCTGCCCTTCAGATTCGCCTGTGCAGTACCGGAGGATTATTTTATCAGTGCAGAAACGGTTGCCAGCAATCCCGACCATTACCTGCTGATCGATGCCCGGGCATACTCTGAGTATCTCAAGGGACATATCCCGGGAGCCCGCTCCGTTCAGTGGCAATCACTTTCTGATATGAATGGGGCAGCCGGTAGCGAGAACTGGGCAACAGTTCTTAACAATAAGGAGCTGGAATACCAGATACAGAAGCTGGGCCTGACCCCAACAGATAATATTGTCGTTTATGCCGATGCTCAACGGGGGTGGGGTGAAGATGGACGAATTGCCTGGAGTTTGCACGTGGCAGGGTTAAAGAATGTCCGCATTCTTAATGGCGGGTATTCTCACTGGAAAAAAAAAGGGCTGAAAACCACCATCATCCCAACCTTCTTCAATACCAAAAGTGATTACACGATAACCCAACGGGATTCTTCAGCCACCATTCATACCAAAGCCCTTTACCGGGACTACTCACAGTTTCGTGTTATCGACTCGCGATCACCGGAAGAGTTCCACGGCAAAATGGACTTGGGTGAACAGCGCAAAGGGCATCTTCCCGGGGCAGTGAGCTTACCATTTCAACAGATGTTCACAGCCAGTGGCACCTTGAAGTCATTTGACGACATTAGCCGAATGTTATCGGATCAGGATATTCAAAAAAACAGCCCGATTGTCGTCTACTGTACCGCCGGTATCCGATCCGCACACATGGTGATGGTGCTGAAGGCGGCTGGCTACACCAATGTCAGGAATTATACGCCCTCATTTTACCATTGGGCTACGTTATCCTACACCCCGATTGAATGACAACATTGAAGGTCCTCAGATAGGTACCGAAGGTACGGAGGTTAGTAATGAGTGAGCCTTCAGAAGGATGATGATGTCTGAGTAGGATTTAACTTTTGCTTCTGGGGCGGTCAAGCCTGGTCGCTGTTGTCCACCAAGGAATGAGGCGCGGCCTAACACTTTAATCTTTTTAGCTTTCATCAGCTCAGATTCTGCAAGTTTCAGTGGTGTCATTCCATCCCGGGTTATTTCCTTGGTAGAAGCACCTCTGGCGAGCAGGTGCTGAACTGCTTTTACATGACCTCCATGGACTGCATAATGGAGGGGGGTCATCATGCCGATGTTGTCTATTTTAAGCATCGCATCCGGTATGACCCGTTGGCCATTTAACGCCACGCCTCTCAGGCGACACTCCTGTTTGAAGCACGCCAACTCCAGTATTGCCCTGGCTGCCTGATAATCCTTAACCCCCGTTTTTGTTGTGACACCCACTCGTCTGCCGGTGGTAGCATTGACAAAGGCACCATGGTCAATCAGTTGAACTATAACTTCTGACTTACCTGATTTAGCCGCAAGATGCAGAGGTGTTTGTCCCTCGTTGTTTCTGGCATTGACGTCAGAACCAACCAGTACCTCAATGGCGTCTTGCGGATGGCGGCTGTAGACTGCACAGTGCAGGGGCGTCCATCCACGGTGGTCACGGGCATTAACATCGGCACGCCGGGTTATCATGGCCTGGATTTTGTCTTTTTGTCCCTCTTTAACCACCTCGTAAAAGGCTGATTGACCGGAACCTGGGTAATGAAGTTTTTTTATGTCAGCATTCGGGGTATTGGCGAACAATTGGTCGAATAAATTCCAGTCATTGATTTCAATCAATGCGCCGAGTAATCCTGCACGCATATCGTCACAGGGCGCCTCAGAGTTACATATGGCAAGGGTTAACGACCTGATTATGGGTACAGTCAGTTTGTTTTCGTTGTTTATCCAGCTCCATAGCGTCTCACCACTGCCAATAAGTACATCGGTGGCTGCACCAGCGGTCAGCAGGAGATCAACAATCTCTGCCTGGCCGGTGTCAATAGCAATGTGCAGCGGTGTTTTTCCGTACAGTTTCTGGCAGTCTTCCCTTTCACCGTTATTGACCGTCGAATTGTCGGTTCCCTCCCTCATTTCCACATGCATAAAAAGGTGCTTTACCATTTCAAGCCCAAACGGTTGTGGCAACCGTGAGGATTGGGCATTGATATTGGCACCCCTGCCAAGCAACAACCGGATGGCATCCTGTTTTCCATGTTCCACGGCAAAATGCAGAGGGGTCCTGCTACCGATGTTGATATCAGCACCTTTGTTAAGCAGAACATCAATGATATTGAGGAAACCATTTGCAGCTGCAAAGTGAAGTGGGCGTCTTATATCCGGGGCGTAGCCATTAATGTCGGCACCGCAGTCAATAAGAGCCATTATGGCCACTTCATGACCATTTAATACTGCAAGCTGGAGCGGAGTCTCAGGGTAATCCGCTGTTGTGAGCGCATTGACGTCGGCACCATGTTTGACAAGATGCCTGATAGTCTCCTCATCACCTTTGCCAGCGGCGCAGTGGAGGGCAGTTATCCCGTCTTTGGTGCAGGCATTGGCATTGGCACCGTGTTCAAGCAAACCATTGACAATATCAGAGCGACCTCCTGCGGCTGCCACGTGGAGTGGCGTATCCTCAGGGTACAAACAATGAGTAATTTTACGTTTACACATTGGGCAACCGATATCGGCATGACCTGGATCATTTAGCCACTTATCAATGCACGACTTGTGATGGATATGGGTGCAGGGAAACATTGCTGCAATGGGGCTTTCATCGAGACCCCCAAGGCAGATAGCGCATATTTCAGTTTGTTTACCCTCTCGTTCAGAGACTAACGGGGCTGCTGATGGTATCGGATTACAATCATTGAATGAGAAGGTATTCACAATTAAATATCCCCTTTTATGCTAGTAATCACTCATAATTCGAACTGTCTTATTAATGGGTCTGACTGATCCATCGACGAATAGTTCAGTTCCTCATGTAGAAAAAGCCGGAGCCCTGCTTCTCAGAAGTATCGATCGAAAAATACGCGAAACGGTTGGAAAGAAATCAGTGTCTTTGACGACGAATGGATTGGCCGGGGCCCATAAGTAGTTAACAGTGTTGAGTCATCAAATCAATGTTACCGCAGGTTTTTAGTAGCGGTACGGATCCGGCCAATCCAGTAGCACTATGGATTAATTGCTTTTGCTAATCGCCTGCCTGTAAAGAGGATCCACTTTCCTGATATTGGCATTCAGTCCGTTTATACGGGTATCGTGGGACGGGTGTGTGCTCATAAATTCCGGCACGCTGCCACCACTTTGCGCTGACATCTTTTTCCACAAGCTGACAGAAGCCTCCGGGTTATATCCAGCCCTGGCCATCAGCTCTAAACCAATAAGGTCAGCCTCGGCCTCATTGGTACGACTATTAGGCAAGGTAAGCGCATAATTTACCACGGTACTGCCAACACTCATTAACTCAGGGCTGACACCCAGAAGAATTCCCAGGGTATCCTGCCCTAACTGCACTGCATACGCCTGCGACATAGACTCCCGCCCATGTTCCCTGAGTGCATGAGCCATTTCGTGTCCCATAATGGCGGCAATTTCATCATCCGTCAGCTTCAGAGTGTCAATAATGCCGGTATAAAACATAATTTTGCCCCCGGGCATGCAGTAGGCATTCAGCTGTTTATCCGTCATCAGATTAACTTCCCACTGCCAGCTTCGGGCATCCTGTCTGAACACTCCAACATGGGACACGAGACGGTCAGCAATCCTGCGCAGACGTTTCACATCTGCGGGCTTGCGGTTCAGCACTTCTTTTTCCCGAGCTTGATTTAGAGCTTCCTGATAAGCCCTGGCAGACATGGCATTCACCTGGCTTTCAGAGAGCAAAGAGAACATTTTCTGCTCACGCTGAACACCAATAGTCCCTGAGTTAGTTGTTGATACCGTCTGACACCCTGCCAGAAAAATACTCAGGCTCACGACCAGAACTTTTAACCACTTCATCCCCAATACCTGTTTCTTCACAACGTTATGACTGCCATTAAACCAAAATCGCTACCGGTAAGCACGGCTATCTCGGTATTTAACAGCAAGTTATTGCACAATTCACCCGAGGTATTGATAACGGACATAATAAAAATAATTACGAATTACACTTTTATACAATTTCAGACTACATTAATTCCTGATTGTTTCAAAGACACATGACTAACCATTTATAGGTAAAGAGATCATCAAGACACACATACTAAATACTGGCTGACTCACCACCTGATATTCTTATTTCATCAGATAATTAAAAACCATTAAGGGTAGTAAAATGGACGGCATTCTCTCTAAAAACTATCAACAGACATCTCCCTTGGTTACACTGTCATCACAACCCCTTCAGGAAGCGGGATCATCAAAGCCTTCTGTCATTAGTATTACCCCAACCAGATATTTACCGGGCGCACAGGGTGAAAACCCATTTTTCAGGTCATTCACTCATCAATCTCATCAACCTGTTGGTACGCCACATCAGGAAATCTCATACTCAACAGCTCACAATGATAACGCAGTTGACTCTCCAATACTGGCATCTCTTAAAGCTTCACATAATGCAGCCAGCATAAATCGTAAAAGAACAAACCCTGATTATTCAGCAAATAAAAGAAATGGGCAATACAACGAGGAACCATTAAACACTTCAAACGAAACCTCAGTCAAAAGATTGAGATTACATGAACAAAAAAGAGAAAAACCGGACAATAAATATTCATCGCATAAATACCATAGCAGAGAGAATGAGGATATAGAGTGTATACCAAATGATCAAATGAATAATAATAAGCCTGAGAGATCAACTAGTGCCATCGCCGAATACACAAGAAGACAAGAACTGATCCAGCTATATGCTGACATCAAACATGCTCTTAGAGATATACCAACTATAAGCAACAAACCAACAAAAAGAAATTTACTATTAACCTGCATCGGGATTGCAAAAAAGGAAAGTGACCCCAACTATACCTGTCCTAATCGTAAAAACAGGACTATATTACCCTACCCAGCCAATACTAAACCAAAAAAAAAGCAACTTATAAAAAATTTTAATGAGGCCACTCGTCGAAAAGAAATTCGTGAGCTAGTTGATGAACTGCGCCAATCCATTCCAGGAGCACACCACAAAAAAAATAGTGAATATATCACGATCAAGGAATTCCTTTCATTTATCACCAACAACCCAGAATTAAAAAAATCAAAAACCCTGTTAAATCAAAGTTCATCTTCAGTGGCAAACAAGGAATTAAGGCCAAGATTAAAACCAAGACTAAAACCAAGACTAAAACCAAGATTAAGACCAGAATTAAGACCAAAATCAGGATCTAATTTAAGATCAGAAGCAAACATAGATGAAAAAATATATTCTAATACAAAAATAGAAAAAACTGCCAAAACAGACACAAATAGAAAAAAAGGTGACAACACAAAAACAGACAAAAATGAAAAAGCAACCACAAAAAAAGATAAAACTACAGAGCCAGAAATTGATTCAGAAACAGTTTTAGATACAGATACAAAAGCAAGCCTGACAACCAGCAAAAAAACAAACACAGACAAAAAAACAGATAAAGTAATAAATTTTAAAATAGTAGAAGTTTCAGCAAAAGCCCCCTTAGAAGAACCCGATAGTAAAATAGAACCTGATTCATCTTATATAAAGACAGTTACTTTTGACTCATTACATGCCGTTAAAGGGCCTGCAAACAGTAATAGCCAAGTTAACTCCATATTGATACAGAAAACGTTGCAAAAACCAGGGGAAACAGGAAAAACACTCGAGCATTCTGAGCAACCCTGGTTTTCAGACCCTGATTTGCAGCTTCTTGAGCAGGAGTTAGTATGCTATGAAAAAGAGTCGTGCAAAACCGTTGATGAATGCTCATGGCACAGTCCGAAGGTGACTAAAGATACCCATTCTCTTGTTACCCCACCCTACTCCGCTATTCCAAGTCCACAGGCGCAAAACGAACAGGTGCAACCCCATACCTGGATTCCATCCCCCCCATCTCATCCTGATATCAGCATATACAAACCGCAAACTGGTACCAATGAAGAACTGCATCCAACAGATGACTTATCTATAATGAAGGCCATAGCTCCGCAGGAAATTTTTCCATGGTCACCTTGTCAACAGATGCAGTATGACCACTCTTCTTCAGGATCATCCTGCACTTTGCAACCACATACCTGGGAAGCACCTTCTTCAGAAGATGAGGCTACCCCCTTTGTCTTCCAGCAATACAGCCCCGGAGGGAGAGGGGCTGTAACGGATGAGACCCGGGGCGTTCCAGCTTCAGAACCAGAGACAACACTCTTTGGCTTTCAACAACACAACTCTGAAGAGAGCGAGGATGTTCCGAATGATGCCCGGGCTGTTCCAGCTTCAGGTCATGAGACAACACCCTATGGCTTTCAACAACAAAACCCTGAAGAAAGAGGGGCCGTTCCAAATGAGGCCTGGGGTGTTCCAGCTTCAGGAGATGAGACAACAGCCTTTGGCTTTCAACAACATACCCCTGAAGGGAGAGAGCCTGCACTATACGATATGACAGAAACTTTACCATTAGCATCAACACCAGAGCTATTTCAGGCAGCTCCCCAAAATACCCCACTGATAACGTATTTAAAAAACCAGATCGTCAATCTGAAGATGAGCCAGGCAGACCTGGAGTATCAAGACATGCAAACTAAAAATTTCTTAAATGGAGTCATAAACGAAAACCTGCAACTATCGAGCAAAGCAATTAATCTTGAAAAGGAAATTGAGACTCTACGAAATGAGAATTCACAACTTCAACATAAAGAACAACTGGTAGAAAGCCTGATAAAATTTTCTCGTCAAGAGGAACAACAAAAGTTTGCCAACCTGCAGAGGAACCATACATACCTGAATCAGCAACAAATACAAACTCAAACTCTGCTAGATGAAGCACAAAACGAAAACCTGCAATTATCAAGAAAATCATTAAAACTTGAGCAGGATCTGGAAATGCTTAAAAAAGAATTTGCACTACTCCAGAAAAAAGATCAACTATCAGAGAGCCTGGTGAAATTTGCTTTTCATGATGAACAAAAAAAGGTGGCTGACCTTGAACAAAAACTCAACTCTTTACAGGCCGAACGGCAGCTGATGATTGATAAAATAGAAAAATCAGATAGAGAAAAATCCCAGTTAAAAGAAGCCCTGAAAAACAATCAACCCATAACAAAAAAAACAGAACAAAAAATTTATAAAAGCCTGAGATTATAAAATAAAAAAAATACGGTACTTTTCCTATATTATTTAAGCAAGTGTAAAAAGCTGGGCACTTTTTCAGATTTACTACTCATGACCCAGCTTTTTTCTTTAGGTAGTGGTAACCTCACTTAACCGGATCTTAATATTTTCGCAGCTGCAACCATATTTCTTAAAGCGTCTTCTACCTCCGGCCAGTCTCTGGTCTTTAAGCCACAGTCCGGATTTACCCATAAACGCTGTTTGGGTATTTTTTGTGCCGCTTTAGTCATCAGCTGTTGAATCCACTGAATACTGGGCACATTTGGCGAATGAATATCATAAACTCCGGGTCCAATCTCATTCGGGTATTCAAATGCTTCAAAAGCATCCAGCAGCTCCATATCGGAGCGGGAAGTTTCTATGGTGATGACATCCGCATCCATGGCGGCAATATATTCAATAATGTCATTAAACTCGCTGTAACACATATGGGTATGGATTTGGGTTTCATCCTTGACGCCGCTGGCAGCAATGCGAAAGCTCTTCACCGCCCACTCCAGGTAAGCAGGCCAGTCTGCTTTTCTCAACGGCAAGCCTTCCCGAATGGCTGGCTCATCAATCTGAATAATGCCAATACCCGCATTCTCCAGATCAACAACTTCATCTCTTAAGGCCAACGCTAACTGCAGACAGGACGTTTCCCTGCTTACATCATCTCTCGGAAATGACCAGCAAAGAATGGTTACCGGCCCGGTTAACATGCCTTTAACCGGCTGGCTGGTCTGATCCTGGGCATAGCGACTCCATGCAATGGTCATCGGCTCAGGGCGGCTGATGTCACCAATAATAATGGGGGGTTTTACACAGCGACTGCCATAGCTCTGTACCCAGCCATTGGCTGTGAAGGCAAACCCTTCCAGCTGCTGGCCAAAGTACTCAACCATATCATTACGTTCTGCTTCGCCATGGACCAGAACATCCAAACCAAGCGACTCTTGCCTTTTAATGGTCTGGCGTATTTCCGCTTGCATCGCTTCGATATAAGACTGCTCATCCAGCTCCCCTTTGCGAAACTGTAAGCGCTTCTGTCGTATCTCCCGTGTCTGGGGAAAAGAGCCAATGGTGGTTGTAGGAAATTCAGGCTGATTCAGTTTTTCGTGCTGTAGCGTTGCCCTTACCGCATAAGGTGAAAGACGATGATCAATATCCCTGTCATCATTTAATGACGTCAACCGTTGTTCTACCGCTGTATTATGAACCCGCTGAGAGTGTTGCCTGGCAGATACCGCTTTTTCGGCCTCGGAAATCAATGTCAACACCACCGGGTCCTGTGCCTGATGCCCTCCGGATAAAACCCGACCAATTACGGATACCTCTTCACACTTCTGCCTGGCGAAGGCAAACCAGGATTTCAGCTCGTCATCAAGCTCGGTTTCCTGCTCCAGATCAACCGGAACATGCAGTAATGAACAGCTTGGCGCTACCCACAGCCGATCACCCAGCCGCTCTTCTGCCTCCTTCAATTGCCGCAATATCTGCTGCAAGTCTGAGCGCCATATATTTCGACCATTAACAACACCCGCTGATAAAACCTTGTAGGCAGGCAGGCGATCAAGCAGTGCCGGTAACTGATCCGGATCCCGGACCAGATCAATATGCAGGCCATCCACCGGCAGATTAACGACCGTGGTCGTAGTACCATTGAGACCGCCAAAGTAGCTGGCCAACAGAATTTTTACATGGCAACTCTGCAACCGGTTATATACCGATTCAAACGCCTGATGCCATTCCAGGGGAAGATCCAGGGCCAGAATGGGCTCATCAACCTGTACCCACTCCACATTCATTTCAGCCAGTCTGGCCAGAACTTTGCCATACACCTCGACAACACTGTCAAGCAACTCCAATCGGTCAAAAGACTCGCCCTTAACTTTACCAAGCCACAGCCAGGACAGCGGGCCAATCAGTACCGGTTTTGCCCTGAGGCCCTGTTCAATCGCCTCAGCGGTTTCATCCAGAATAGCGGTGTTAGACAGTTGGAACTTCTGGCCTTTGTGCAACTCCGGCACTATGTAATGGTAGTTAGTATCAAACCATTTAGTCATTTCACAGGCTGCTGCAGGTTCTCCGGTAGGTGCTCGACCTCGGGCCATACGAAAAAGGGTATCAATATCACCGGGGTCCGCTTCCGAAAATCGATCCGGCACCGCACCCAGCATCAAAGAGTGGTTTAGCACCTGGTCATACCAGGCAAAATCTCCCGTCGGAATCAGATGAAGCCCTGATTCTTTCTGCAGCTGCCAGTGTCGTTTACGCAGGCGACGGCCTTCTTCCAAAAGCTCTGCCCTGGACAGGTCACCGCGCCAGTAACTTTCCTGAGCCTTCTTCAGCTCACGGTTAGCACCTATTCGGGGAAATCCAAGGTTATGGGTAGTGATCATGAAATAACTCCGGGCTGATCGTCAGACTTATTGTTTTCAGGATGGATCAAAGAGTAGTCACGATTCTGTTGGAGAGTTAGAATTGAATCAAACTCATTTTTCTAATAATAAAAATGAAAAAAACTAATAATGATGCTCTTGTAAACTGACTGTGAACTGACGACAGGAGAAAAGCAAATAATGACAATGCAAAACCTGGGTCTTGAGTTACGTTACCTTAAAACACTGAAAGCCATTCACCAAAGTGGTAGCCTGGTAGAAGCCGCCAGCCGTTTACATCTCACCCAATCCGCTTTGTCCCATCAGTTGAAAGAGCTGGAGCATCGTATTGGGATGGAAGTGTTTATCCGTAAATCCCGGCCACCCCGGTTTACCACTGCCGGGTTAAATATTCTGGAGCTGGCTGAAGAAGTGCTGCCAAGATTCAAGGCTACAGAACAACGCCTGATGAGATTGGCGGGCGGCAAAGCCGGACGGTTGCATATTGCCATTGAGTGTCACAGTTGTTACCAGTGGCTAATGCCAACCATCACAGAGTACCGGCAACACTGGGCAGAAGTAGAAATGGATTTCTCCACTGCCTTTAATTTTGCCCCCTTACCAGCTCTTTCCCGGGGTGAACTTGATCTTGTGGTCACTTCTGACCCAGTGCCCATTGAAGGCATCGAGTACATCCCCCTTTTTCGTTATGAGATGCTACTGGCCATTGCCAGAACACACCCATTAAAAGAACGAGAGTTTGTCACACCTCTTGACCTGCAACAGGAAGTACTGATCACCTACCCTGTTGAACAAGGTCGTCTGGCAGTCTTCTACGGTTTTCTTGACCCGGCAGATATTGAGCCTGCTGATATCCGTACTGCAGAGTTAACATTGATGATGCTGCAGCTGGTTGCCAGCCAGAGAGGTGTTTCTGCACTGCCATGCTGGGCACTGGCGGAATATCTTGATAAAGGGCACGTTGCGGCAGTTCGACTTGGTAAAGAGGGGTTGTGGTCAACACTGTATGCAGCGATCAGAGCGGAACAAAAGGAGCAACCCTATATTGCCAGCTTTATTGCCTCAGCCAGAGAAACCTGTTTTGCAACCCTGAATGCTATAAAGCCAGCATAATCAGGTAACCACAGAGATCATAAGTTTTAACCAGATGATCGGTCACTTTCGGCAACGGTAACTGAGTTGCTCCCGGGAGACTGACCAAACAGCCATTAAAGTTCATATTCGAGCCCCAGGCCAAGCACCTCTGACGTGTTCAAATAATATGCCTGTAAAGCATCACCATGGTGTTTCAGAGCATTCATGCGGGTCTTGCTGGTGGGGTGTACTGAAAGGAATATATTGACCACTTCTCGCAGACTTCCACTAAAAGCGATAGCCCTGTTCCAGACTCTGGAGCATTCTGAAGGATCATATCCAGCCAAGGCTGTCAGATAGATGCCTATTTCGTCAGCCTGAGTTTCACGATTCTGCAAAATTGAGTTGGCAAAGGGAATACTGGCCAAGGCCAGCTGATTCAGAAAAAAGACATCACTTAGACCTTGCCCCATGTGCCTTGCCAATATATGACCCATTTCATGTCCCAAAAAACAGGCCATGCCAGCCTGATTTTTCGCCAGAGGAAAAGACGAATGATAAACAGCGATATTATAGCCACTGGTTGCAAAGGCATTGGGGACGCTACTATCCATGGCTGTGATTGTCCAGTAATCGGCAGGGATATCAAAAACCTGCTCAGCAACCACTTTTAAACGTTCGGCAACAGGGTCAAGAAATTCGGAGTATTTCTGTTCCAGCTCGTAGGACGTCTCTTCACGCAAGACCCAGTTCTGCAATTGTGCTAATTTGTAAAATCCCCAGCCAAGTGGCAGGTGAAGGTAATCGAAAGGAGTCTTTAAATACGTTCGGGATACCACGGAAAGAGTCCCCATCGCAGCCCCGGTGAGGAATGCCTTGATCGTAAAATTAATAAAAAACGGGTTGGCACTGTTTGTTGTGATTGCCGATGCAAGACCACGCCAACTGACCCCGATCATTGAACCAACAATGCCACTGGCAACCGATGCAAAGCCATTAATTTCAAACTCTTCCTGCAGGCTTCTGTCAACAGCCCGATGGAGATTATTGATAACATCGTCTCGATTTAATGAATAAACGTCTTGGTTCCCATGGGCGCTGGAAACACAGGAAAGCAAGTATATACATACAGTTAATGAGGCTATGGATAAGCACTTGACCCTGATAAACACCTTCAATCCTCTAAAATGATTCGACCTGCTTTAGAGTTCAGACAAGAAAAATATAGTTTGGTTCCATCATTCTATTCAATCAGGGTTCGCCATTACCAATATCTGTATGGAGCAGTTGCCGAGAGTGACCACCCATTTAGTCAGAAACATATGATTCCTTTTGGCCAACTACTTACACCATCTTGTTCTAAAAAACTCTCTTGAATATATACAAATAAAATTAAATTTCACCAGCTAAGGAACTTTTCATCAAAAAAAATAACTAATTTATATCATTATTAAAATAAACTTCGCTAAAGGAAGTCATTATGGATATTTCCACCACACCAATTACCCCCGATGCCAACATCCAACGACCTCTTGCAAAAAAGTTCCACGGACAAGTTGCAAAAAAGCTCCACGGACAAACCATGACAAATGGCCGGATAAAACCAGCAAAATCCTGTACATTCATGCTTAAAGAAGGTTCAGAGCTACAACAAGATGTAGAGCAGTCAAAACCCAGATATATATCACCACAAGAGAGAACCGTAATTGAGTTTTCAAAATTTTGTTCAAGCGATTTTCATTCAACTGCCGACAGTAGAAGTAGCAAATTTCTGGATAAATCTTACCACGAGGATGCTGAAATTGTAGTAACAGACTTTTGCACTGTAATGCGATTGTTCAGCCACACCCACGAAAGCCTTTTTCGTGAAATTACCGATACGATTGGCGTCACCTTTGATAATAAAGAAAACACCCAAGAAACTCTGAAAGGATTAATTTATTTAGAAAAATACGATGATATCAGTGGTATTAACGCAGCACGAAATGCTATCCCCGGTAAAGTAAAAGCAGCTCCCCGTGCAGCAAACTCTGAAACAGGCCTCCTGAAATGCCAAAGTTCAGTTCAAAGAGTAACTCGAAGATTCCGGAAAGATCCCTTAGCGGAAACAACATTTCCAGTCAGAAGTCAGGGTAAATCACACGCAGAAGAAGAAGCGAACTCCCGGCCAATTAAGAAAAGAAAGGTAACTTGCCAAAAAAAATCTTCTAAAAATCACCCTAAAAGAACTAAAACAAGATTAGATGCGGTTAAAGACACTATTAATGCCTGCCTGCAAGAGCCAACCTCAAAAAAAGATATTGAAATTACAATCAATCGTATATTTAGTCGAGGCAAACACTGGAAGAATCTGACATCTCTGAGAACCAGCCTGAGACGCTGGTTTTATGATCTTAATCCCTCTATGACCCAGGGCTTTAAAAAAGAAGAAATTAAAAAGGCAGAAGAGGTTTTTGCCAGGCTTATGGGGGTCTATCCATCATCAGGAACAAAAACAAAAACAAAAACAAATACAAAAACCTAGGTCATCGTTAACCTTCGTTATTTGTCAAAAAGTGATGATGATTCCTCAGAAGGGTTATCAGATGGTGATTTCTCAACAGAAGACATTTCATCGGAAAATGAACCGCCTTAGAACACCAGGCAGCAAGTTCGGCCAAATTCGGCAAAGTGGTGGTGGTCAGATTTAGTGGAATTTTTGGTTAAACAATTTTTAGATTTTTCCTGTGTTCAGTGCCAGAAGTGAAAGATCAGTGTCATCATAATCGCGATTCCAACTAATAAAATTGTTGACTTGATTATATGGTCATTATTTTTTTTGCACTCTTCATGATTATTATCAGTATTAGTGGGTGAGTTTGTGTTTTTCAACAGGTATGGAACAAGGTTTGCCATAACCAGAAAGCAAGTCAAGAGCAGGTGGGCTTCAGATTTTTTTATGCAGGGGTTAATGTGCAACTAAAGAGCTGATCTTTATTAGTTTGTTTCCGGGAAGATAATTATCCGTAAAAAGATGGAACGAAATTAGTTGACTGCTATCTAATGAAAAAAATGATCAAGAGAAAAATCAATAATGAATTTACCAATCTTAATTGACTTAGTTAATAATTCCCGAAAAACCAAATCTGCTGAAGCCGGTAAAGATTGCCCTGTATATGGCAAAGTATCTTTCAGGCATGTAACTGCCGATACCAGCTGTGCGAATCACATTGACACAACGAATCCCGATGACACAAATTGTAAAAAGCCGACGCTTTTAAATACTCATCAAATAGAAAAAAGAAAATCCTACCCATTTTTCAATGGTGGCCTGTCAGATTTAATGAAATCATGGGTTTTCGTAGCAGCGGCAGAGGGAACAACAAACCAGGAAATACAGACTAATACCCTGCCTTCCCGGGAACTGCAAAAACAACAGACCGTTCAGGGCTCCGGGGCAATGTCGACGGAAGAGCACCGGAACAAGCTGAGTAATGATCTGAAAATGGCAATAGAGCACGGGCATTACGATACCGCAGAGCAGTTACTAACCACCATTGAAGACACCGGGGTAACGCTGACGGAAGAAGCCCGGTGCGCGCTGAGTGAAGGTCTGAAACGGGCAATAGAGCACCAGAAGTACGATACCGCAGAACGGTTAAAATGCATCATTGAGCGCACCGGAACAACGCTTACGGACGAAGCCCGGAGCGCATTGGGTAAAGATCTGAAACGGGCAATAGAGCACAGGGATTACAAAACTGCAGAGCGGTTACAGCGCATCATTGTGGGTACCGAAACAATGCCGACGGACGAAGCCCGGAGCGCATTGAGCAAAGAACTGAAATGGGCAATAGAGTATAGGAATTACAAGGCTGCAAAGCGATTAATGGGTATCTTTGCGGGCACCGGGACAACGCCGACGGATGAAACCAGGGACGCACTGAGTAGATATCTGAAACGGGCAATAGAACACGGGGATTACAATACCGCAGAGCAGTTACAGCGGCTCATTAAGGGCACCAGGACAACGCTGACGGACGAAACCCGGGACACACTGAGCAGTTATCTGATACTGGCAATAAAACACAGAGATTACAAAACCGCAGAGCGGTTACAACGCATCATTGCGGGCGCTGAATCAACGTTGACGGACGGAGCCCGGGAGACACTGAATGAACATCTGATACGGGCAATAGAAATCAGAGATTACAAAACTGCAGAGCGGTTACAACGCATCATTGCGGGCGCCAGGTCAACGCTTACGGATAAAGCCCGGAGCACTCTGGTTAATGAGCTGAGATGGGCAAAAGATCACGGCCATGAAGATAAAGTCGTGCCGTTAAAGCGCATGATCCAGGGCGTGGTGACAAGTGAAGCTGAGGGGTACCAATGGTTTGGGAAGGTACTCTATGATGCCATTACAAGTAATTTTTGGTAAAGGTTGAGAAACAGGTAAGCACCGCAGTAGGGCAGTCTATTCTCGGACAGCCTCCTAGATATGGGTCAACAGTAACTATCTGGCTTTTTCAGGGGCAGTTGATGGCAAGTCGCTATTGCCTGGCTGCTGCGCTACTTCCATCTGCTGTTTGAATTGGTCAAGCCGTTAAGCGACAGAGAATACATATTCCTGCAGACAGCCAGTAACGCTATGAAATTAAACAGTAATCAGAACTTTCATTATTTTCATTATGCCTGTCTCGTAATCGGTAAGCTTCATTTTCGGCCTGCCGGTATTGTTGTCGATAAGGCTCATTTCCAGCCTGCCAGTTTTGCTGTCGATAAGGTACATTTCCAGCCTGCCGGTTTTGCTGTCGATAAGGCTCATTTCCAGCCTGCCAGTTTTGCTGTCGATAAGGTGCATTTCCAGCCTGCCGGTTTTGCTGTCGATAAGGCTCATTTCCAGCCTGCCGGTTTTGCTGTCGATAAGGTGCATTTCCAGCCTGTCTGTTTTGCTGTCGATAAGGCTCATTTTGCAGTCGATAAGCTTCATTTCGATATAAGTCATACTCCGCTGGCGATACGCTATAGCCACAGATCTCCTGATAATCCGCATGATCAAAGATGTGATTTTCATCAGCTTTATCAAACAGTGGGTCAATGGGACCAAGCAAAGTGGACATAAGGTAGAAGCCTTCTGTAAAGGGAAAAGCTTCACCCTGGTGCCTCTTCACTTCTCTCATTTCTGATTGGAAATCGTCAACAACATGAACGTTTGGCTGCTCATCTGCCTCGTTCATCCACTCGACTGATGAATCTACATCAGTACAGGCAACCAGGCACACCGGACTCCTCTCAGCCTTTCGGTGTTTCAGTAATTCAAAAATATGCTCTTTAGAGCCTCCGTTATTGGGCTCACCATCATTAAATACATAGATAATACGGGGGGGAGATTTCGGAGAACGTTCAGACTCTTCTATGCTTTTTAACATGGCAGGATAGAGCGGGGTTGAAGGGAGTCTCTCAGCCATGAAAATAGTGTCCAGACACCTCTTCATCTGCATCGCAACCTCGGCTGGCGTGCCACCGGTATCAATTGGCGGGAATTCCTGAGTGAAACTTTGAATTTTTATTCCCATCACCGGAATATGGGCTAATAAATCGGCAACATGACTCAACCGATAGACCGCCTCTTCAAACCTGGACATTTTTACTCCGACCTCAGGATGTACCATGCCATCCTGGGTATCCATTGACATGCTGTTATCAATAATAAAATGCAGTTCATAATTTTTCAGGGCGGCCAGTCGATAGGCCAGCCAGGTTGATCCGTTGATTGAACCACCCAGCACCTGCTGGATCGCATATTGCTGCTCAGGTGTAAATGCTCGTTGAAACTTTTCTATGGGCGAGGGAAACGAGGTGGTTATTGATGGTTGAGAGCCAACCCCGGACTGTTGGTCATCGGTTCCCGGATATGGAGGCGGAGGATCCGAGTATGGAGGAAGATCCGGGTATGGAGGAAGATCTGGGTATAGTTGCGGGTGAACAGTGGCTGTTGATACAACGCCTTGCGCCAGATAATCAACGTTTCTCACCTGACCCGGGTTGGTATTGGGACGGTAATTGGGAGCATGTGCCAAATGTTGTCTATTGGGATCTTGTGAATTTAAGGAGTATCCAAAGTAATTCACTGGTGCTTGATGGCCAGAACCAGCGGGTAATCGACATGCGTCGGATGAGGAAAGAGGCGGTTGTGATTGTGGATAGGTTACTTGCTGGTTGTTAACAGGATTTGCTTGATGACCTTTCGTATCCATAGCTAAAACCTCTGTATATTATTTTTTCTTTAGGCCATCAAAAATAGACAAAAAAATAAGAGAATAAAATTTCTGTTAAAGAAAATAAAAAATTTACAATTAACTTGAAATCTGACAAAACCCAACGCCCCACTCTGATTGCTAAACCAGAGAGGAGCAGCGCTTATTTATGACTATAATGATACCGTCTCTTATCAGGGCATAGCAGCAGGGAAGTCCAGTCCGGTCATTTCATCCAGTCCAAACATTATGTTCATATTCTGAACGGCCTGGCCTGCTGCCCCTTTGACCAGGTTATCAATAACAGACAATATCACCACCGTGTCCCCGCCCTGTGGACGATGGATCGCTATACGACACTGGTTACATCCACGAACCGACCGGGTTTCCGGGTGGCTGCCCACAGGCATAACATCAACAAAAGGCTCATCGGCAAAGGTACTCTCATACAACCCCTGAAGGTCAATACTGTGGTCTTTGACGGTGCAATACAGCGTGGAGTGGATACCGCGGATCATTGGGGTCAAATGGGGAACAAATACCAGATCGCCGGTAAATGGCGATACACCCGTTTCTGGCATGCGCTCAATACCCTGGCGAATTTCCGGCAAATGACGATGACCGGCAACACCATAGGCCTTAAAAGACTCGGAGGCTTCGCAGAGCAGAGTGCCCACATTGGCACCACGGCCAGCACCGCTGACTCCCGATTTGGCATCGACAATGATATTGCCACTGACCAGTCCTGCTCTCACCAGGGGTAATAAACCAAGCTGCGTTGCCGTTGGGTAGCAGCCGGGGTTGGCCACCAGCCGGGCGCAGGCAATATCGGCACGGTTCATTTCTGGCAGGCCATAGACCGCTTCTGCCAATACCTCCGGGCAGGCGTGCTCAATACCATACCACTGCTGCCACAGCGCTGTATCGCGCAAACGAAAGTCAGCCGCCAGATCAATCACCCGAACGCCGGCAGACAGTAATTCCGGCACAGACTCCATGGCAATACCATTGGGTGTGGCAAAGAACACCAGGTCACATGAGGTCAGCTGTTGGTTATCCGGAAGCGAAAAGTTCAGATCAAGCTTTCCCCGTAACCCGGAAAAAAGTTCACTGACCGGCTTTCCCGCTTCAGAACGGGAGGTGATCATACGCAACTCAACATTTGGATGAACCGATAGCAACCGCAACAGCTCCGCTCCGGTATAGCCCGTTCCACCGACAATCCCCACTTTAATCATCTGCTGCTTCCGTTACGTCTGGATTATTGTTTGACCCGGCGATCTTACCAGAACTCTCCGGGATATCGTCGCTCCATTTCTGAAGGAGACTTAGTGTTTCAATGGCGTAATCAGATCATTCAACCCATTGACCTGAATCTCCAGAGTCAATGCCAGCAGCTTACCCAGCTCACCCTCCGGAAAGCCTTTGTCGGCAAACCAGAGAAGATAGGGCTCTGGCAGGTCGATCAGCCTTCTGCCCTGATATTTCCCGAAAGGCATGGTCTGGTTGGCGATTTTGAGCAGGTCTTGTTTATCGAACATCGGGTTTTCTCAGGCTAATTACAATAATAGGCGGATCAGCCAAGGCACAAGAAGCGGCATGTAGACAGCACACAGGCACATTCCCAGGCTGGAATAGACTCCCATGGTCAGATCCAGTTCAAAAGCCCGGGCCGTGCCACCTGCATGAGCGTTTACGCCCATGGCAAAGCCAATAGCCCTTGGATCAGTCACGCCAAACTTGCGACACAGTGCTGGCCCCACCAGCGATCCATAAACGCCGGAAATAATGACCACCGCCGCCACCAGGGGAATAATAGCGCCATACTGTTCGCCCATCACCAGGGCAACCGCTGTGGTTACGGCTTTGGTAGAAATGGATAACACCACGTCTCCTGAGCCGCCGGCTGCCAGAGCCATCCCCATACCCATAAACGCCGCCAGCAATCCACCGATCAGTAATGTACACAGAAGAGGACCCGCTAACTGGCGAAGAGTGTGCAGCTGTCGTGACAGAGGAACCGCCAGTGCTACCGTAAAGGGTGCCAGCAACATCTTCAGCAACTCGCTGTGCCTGGTATACACATCGGGCTCAAGTGGAGAACAGCGAATCACCAGAAAAACCAGCAGACTGGTGGTAAACAGCGGGTGAAACCACCCTTTGCGCCCCATACGATTAAACAACTTTTCCGCCAGCAGGTAAGCGCCCAGATTGATCAACAAAATGGCAACCGGGTTGTTCATTTGCTGCTGTAATAGTCCGTAAGAGAAACTGATCACCTCATCCATGATGATTCTCTCCGCTGGTGCTGGCAAAGCGTTTCAGCAGCCATTGCAGGAGAACAGCCGTTAACACCAGGGAAACAGGGGTCGCCACCAACATGGCCAGAGCGATCGGCAGCCATTGCTGCAAGAGCAGGTCACTCAGGAAGAAAATACCAACACAACCCGGGATAAACAGCACGGCCAGATAACGGATACAGAACTGGCTCACCGTATCCAGCGACTCACTGACACCGCCAGACAACTGAAGATAAATAACCAGAAGTATCAACCCCATCACAGAGCCCGGAACCGAAAGACTGAATGCGTCACTTAATACATCACCCAGCACGGTAAAAAACAGCAAAATGACAATGCCTGACAGCGTTCCTGATGACATCGTTCGATCTCTCCTGAAGCAGCTAAGTAGTTGGCCAAATGGAATCGTATATTTCTGGCTAAGTGGGCAGTTACTATGCAAGGCACAACGCAGGGAGCATAGCCGTAGCTATGTGACCGGAGTTGTAACGCCGCACGACTGCATGGATGCAGGAGCTAGAGCAACGCAGGAGCAGTTGCCGGGAGTGACTGTCCACTTAGTCAGAAAATATGATTTCATTTGGTTAACTACTTATATGTACAAAAACTGTTCAATCATACCTGAAAAGTAACAACACTGTTTTAACAGGTAGAGAGGCGCAATGACAATCCGGTAAACTGCAAACTACATACGTCAACCGACGTTGTTTAATTCCGGCATAAGCGATTACTGAAGCCCATAACCCTGAAAAATCATATCTTCACCCCCCATGCCAGGAAACAAAACCACCCGATAACCGCTCAGCAACGGAACAACTTTACCCAGGCGGCATCTATGTTCAACAACCCCTCGATACAGAATTTAAGGCTGCGTCTGGCGCAATCAGAAGCGCTGCCACAACTGACCCTGATGGCACTGATGACCGGACTGCTGGCTGGAGGCTTTCTTATCGCCTTTGAGGACTTGCTGTTTTACTTTGGCGTTTTTTCTCAGCGTGCCCTGATACCTGAGCAGGTATTTGCAACGCTGGCATCGGTGGAAAGTGGTTATGAAGCTCTCCCTCCCCTGGTTCGCTTCCTGTCACCTCTCGGGGGAGCCATTGCCCTGATTCTGTTAATCAAGCGCTGTCCCCCCGGGCAAAGAAGCTTTGGCATTGCCCATGTGATCGAGCGCTTGACCCTGAACAGGGGCTGGTTACCCATTACCGGCACCATCACCCAGTTTTTGGCGGCATTGATCGCGCTGGTCAGTGGCTTCTCGGTGGGGCGTGAAGGGCCTGCGGTACATTTGGGCGCAGGGGCTGGCAGCTTTCTGGGCCAGATGCTGAAACTGCCTGCCAACACTCTGGGAGTACTGGCGGGTTGTGGTACTGCCGCAGCCATTGCCGCACTGTTCAATACGCCCATGGCCGGGGTGATCTTCGCCATGGAAGTGGTTATGAAAGAGTATTCACTGGAAAGCTTTATTCCGGTCATGGCATCCGCTGTGGTGGCTTCCGTTCTGACCCAAACGGTTTACGGCCCTAACCCGGCTTTTCAGATCCCGATCATTCCTTCTGCCGTACCCGAAGACCTGGTGGTTACGGCGATCACTGCGGTCATTATTGGCCTTCTTGCTGCGGCGTTTATTCAAATTAATATCTTTGCCATGCAAAAGCGCCAGAATAAGGTCGTATTGCCACTGTTAATTGCTGGGCTTCTAATGGGCATAGTCGCCGTTCTGATCCCTGCAACCATGGGCATTGGCTATGACACCATTGAAGCCCTGCTGAACGGTGACGAGGTAAATCTGCAGTTTCTCTTTATCCTGCTGGCGGCCAAGCTGGTGATTACACCACTGGTCATCGGTCTGGGCGTTCCCGGAGGAATGATCGGGCCATCGTTGATGATAGGAGCCGCAGTCGGTGCCTGCTGTGCTCTACTGGCTGAGCAGTTCCCGGGTGTTTCTATCAATATAACCTTTCATGTTATCACCGGGATGATCGCCATGATGTCGGCGATCTTTCAGGCTCCGTTGACGGCCCTGATTACTGTGCTGGAGCTTACCCACAGTTCCCAGATTATTCTGCCAGCCATGCTGGCTATTGTGATTGCCTGTCTGACCTCCAGCCAGATCTGTGGACAACAGAGTATTTTTGCCATGCAGTTCCTGGTTCGTGGGCAGAATATTCAGCTTTCCCCGATGGCTCAGTTGTTGAATCGAACAGGGGTTGCGGGTTTGATGGATAGACAGTTGGTGACATTATCGTCAGAGTCTGTACCAAATGAACTCAGGAAGATAAATAGCACAAACAGTCATTGGGTCGTCCTGGGCGATCGACAACCCGGGCAAGTTAAATGACTTCCGGCATAGCCGGAAGCTTATTAGGGGACGCCCTCAAAGGGCTATTATTGCGCCCATGGGCGCGAGTCAAAACCCAGTTTCAGTTGATCCCGGTTTTCGTCGTTCTT
>NZ_PJPV01000057.1 GCF_002864045.1 Endozoicomonas acroporae | reverse complement strand
CTTAAGTTGAGGCGACAACTATGTTGACAAACACCGCTAGGCTTTCCGCTAAAAGTTGCCGTTCACTGCCGCACAGGCAGCTTAGAAAATCACATGCAGGCGCAGAGTTACAATCATCACGTTCACTGCCGCACAGGCAGCTTAGAAATTACTGATTCTGAGCTAGAATCATGGGTTAACGTTCACTGCCGCACAGGCAGCTTAGAAAGCTGAAATTTCTTGATCTGTTATTAACCGGAAGTTCACTGCCGCACAGGCAGCTTAGAAAATCTTAAGAGTAATTTTATCTTGCATCTTGGAGTTCACTGCCGCACAGGCAGCTTAGAAAATTTGCTTCAGCCTGTAAGCGCCCTGCTCCTGGTTCACTGCCGCACAGGCAGCTTAGAAAAACGGTAAAGTTGGATTCCAAGATGTTAAGTAGTTCACTGCCGCACAGGCAGCTTAGAAATTTTGGAAATGTTCAGTGCTGCGGTGATGTTTGTTCACTGCCGCACAGGCAGCTTAGAAATGGGAAACAGGGAATTCTGTAGTAGTGGTCGTTGTTCACTGCCGCACAGGCAGCTTAGAAATGGAATACTCTTCATTTTTCAGAAGTACAAGAGTTCACTGCCGCACAGGCAGCTTAGAAATTACTTCGTTGCTGTACTCTGCTTTGAATTTTGTTCACTGCCGCACAGGCAGCTTAGAAAGCACAAGCGGGGGTTAGATTCACTCAGCAAGTGTTCACTGCCGCACAGGCAGCTTAGAAAAGAAAGCCCTTGAAAGTGTCGAAGGCGCTCAAGTTCACTGCCGCACAGGCAGCTTAGAAATGTCAGCAACCGGTCTATCTCATCCTGGCTGTGTTCACTGCCGCACAGGCAGCTTAGAAAACGAAGATAACGCAGGTAAGCGATCCGACAGGGTTCACTGCCGCACAGGCAGCTTAGAAAATTTGCTTTAGTCGGTAAGACCCCTGTTCCTTGTTCACTGCCGCACAGGCAGCTTAGAAATGACCAGAATTGAACGTTTTACGCTTCAACCAGTTCACTGCCGCACAGGCAGCTTAGAAACGCAAGGGATGGAGGAAAAATAGAGAGGTTTCGTTCACTGCCGCACAGGCAGCTTAGAAATTTTGAAAAAGGCAAATATAAAATGACGGTTAGTTCACTGCCGCACAGGCAGCTTAGAAACAAGGCCGGTTACCAGATCATTCATCAGCTGTGTTCACTGCCGCACAGGCAGCTTAGAAATGGAACAGACCTGGCATCATGAATATGGTCACGTTCACTGCCGCACAGGCAGCTTAGAAAAGTAGCAGACTGGCAATATCAATCTGTTCATTGTTCACTGCCGCACAGGCAGCTTAGAAATTGCGGGGGAATGCAAAGGCAGCTCAAAAGGTGTTCACTGCCGCACAGGCAGCTTAGAAACAGAGCAAACGCTTCATGAATAGCCTGGCTTGGTTCACTGCCGCACAGGCAGCTTAGAAACAGCGGGTCACGGTTGAAAAGGCTCAGATCAGGTTCACTGCCGCACAGGCAGCTTAGAAATTTGCGCACTGGTGAGCGCCATACCAGACCCCGTTCACTGCCGCACAGGCAGCTTAGAAATCCTCTGCAACTCGTCGATCCTGCCAGCCATTGTTCACTGCCGCACAGGCAGCTTAGAAAGAACGGGCGCGACTGCTTCACCATCAGGCCAAGTTCACTGCCGCACAGGCAGCTTAGAAAAACTGGCGGAATCAGTCTATCTATGAGTTTCAGTTCACTGCCGCACAGGCAGCTTAGAAAGATCACACAACGCCCACCCATAGTCATGCCAGGTTCACTGCCGCACAGGCAGCTTAGAAATGAGAACCTGATGGTTCGGGGGTTTTTGGGTTGTTCACTGCCGCACAGGCAGCTTAGAAATGCTGAGCCGGATGGCAAAAGACCATGATGCCGTTCACTGCCGCACAGGCAGCTTAGAAAAAGGACACGTCACCAAAAAGAAACAAAACACAGTTCACTGCCGCACAGGCAGCTTAGAAATCTTGGGAAAAAAATTCACATACCCATTCCAAGTTCACTGCCGCACAGGCAGCTTAGAAACAAGATCTTCTGTGATGAGGTGGACGGTTATGGTTCACTGCCGCACAGGCAGCTTAGAAAACCCGTGAGACTCCCGCCTGTTGCAGTGCCCCGTTCACTGCCGCACAGGCAGCTTAGAAAAGAGTGACGCACGGGCTTATGTTCAACTTCGGGTTCACTGCCGCACAGGCAGCTTAGAAATTCATCACTGTAATCCCAGACTGAATTACGACGTTCACTGCCGCACAGGCAGCTTAGAAAAGCAAGAAAAAAGTAGAAGCCCTGCAGGCAGGGTTCACTGCCGCACAGGCAGCTTAGAAAATCCCCGCAGAACTCCAGAGAAAAATGGAACTGTTCACTGCCGCACAGGCAGCTTAGAAATGCTCTTGCATTGCCTTTTTTTGCGTAAACAGGTTCACTGCCGCACAGGCAGCTTAGAAATGTTTGCTGCACAACAAATACACAGAGAGCGCGTTCACTGCCGCACAGGCAGCTTAGAAAACTTCCTCAGCCGCGCCGATGATAAAACGACAGTTCACTGCCGCACAGGCAGCTTAGAAACACTGTAAGCCAGCGACAGTGTTAACCAACAGGTTCACTGCCGCACAGGCAGCTTAGAAATAAAATTTCATGCCCTGTTGTCTCCGGGGTATGTTCACTGCCGCACAGGCAGCTTAGAAAGATGAAGTGATTCAGCATATTTTGCAGCGTGTGTTCACTGCCGCACAGGCAGCTTAGAAATTGCTTGTCCTGTCCGTCTTGCAGCAAACAGTGTTCACTGCCGCACAGGCAGCTTAGAAACGCAATAGCCTGCGGAATCCGAGGGTATCTACGTTCACTGCCGCACAGGCAGCTTAGAAAAGCGCCAGCCTGACCACTGTGCCCCCTTCTGGGTTCACTGCCGCACAGGCAGCTTAGAAATTGCTGGCATGCTGAGCACACGTTACCCCGAAGTTCACTGCCGCACAGGCAGCTTAGAAAAAACAAGCTGGTTGCTCCCTGATGAGCCTCCGGTTCACTGCCGCACAGGCAGCTTAGAAAAAAATTTAGTTTGTAGCCCTGTGCTGTTTCGTGTTCACTGCCGCACAGGCAGCTTAGAAACGTCACGCGGGAACGGCTCCGGCAGTGGTTAAGTTCACTGCCGCACAGGCAGCTTAGAAATGATCAGCGCCGATATTCAGGAGGTGCCATCGGTTCACTGCCGCACAGGCAGCTTAGAAAATTACGCTCAGTTGATAAAAAATGATGTTATGGTTCACTGCCGCACAGGCAGCTTAGAAAATAGAACACGAGCATTTATAAATTTTAATTGTGTTCACTGCCGCACAGGCAGCTTAGAAAGACAATCAGCTGGTGATTTTTGCCAAGGGGGAGTTCACTGCCGCACAGGCAGCTTAGAAAATGGTATTGCTGAATATCGACAGATTGCTGCCGTTCACTGCCGCACAGGCAGCTTAGAAATGGTCGATAGGTATCTCTTGCTCGATACCGTCAGTTCACTGCCGCACAGGCAGCTTAGAAATGTTAAACATGGCTGATCAGAGAACCATTGAAGTTCACTGCCGCACAGGCAGCTTAGAAAAGGGGAGCCATCGGCGAGATCTTTGCCGAGGTTCACTGCCGCACAGGCAGCTTAGAAAAGCCGCTCCGAGACAGCGGCCAGGGCCTTTTCCGTTCACTGCCGCACAGGCAGCTTAGAAATCTCTGTATAGCTTTTCAGCTATTACTGAAGAGTTCACTGCCGCACAGGCAGCTTAGAAATGCTTTACCGATCTGGACTGTTAGCAACTCTCCGTTCACTGCCGCACAGGCAGCTTAGAAATTTTTGCCGGGTTATAGAATATTGATGGTGATGTTCACTGCCGCACAGGCAGCTTAGAAAGTTGCTTGTCCTGTCCATTCGTGCATACAAACGTTCACTGCCGCACAGGCAGCTTAGAAACGCAGGCGGTGGAACTGTCAGACTGACCAATAGTTCACTGCCGCACAGGCAGCTTAGAAATTTCAAGCCATGAAGTGGTTTAATGGCTTAGGACACCTCGTTAAGCACAATAGTGCCATTGATGACGAGGTAGAAAGTGACAAAGCAGCGTAAGAATTATTCCCCGGAATTTAAGCGTAAAGCCATTGCTATGGTAGTTGAACAGGGGCAGGCTGCTACGGCCAGAAGTCTTGGTATCCATGATGTTAACCTAAGACGTTGGGTACGTGAGCAGAATGAAAAAAAGGAAATGTCTTTTCCTGGCAAAGGGCAGCAAGCTCTGACGCCTGATCAACAGCGAATAAAAGAGCTGTAAGCTGAAAATCGCCAGTTGAAAATGGAGCAGGAAATCCTCAACTGCTGGTCAAGCAAATATTAGGTGATTACCTAAAACCTGAAAATCTACGGGGTACCGTTCAAACAGACCCTGAAAAAGAGGAAGACTTAATCATCGCCTTTTCTGTCTGTATTGAACAGGTTGAGGAAAAATATTGGATGGAACAAGGCTCAGTCAGGCCAGCTGACTATGAAAGTACCACGTCATCACTCACCAACAGGAATATGCTCAATCTACTACATGACTTTCTATCGCTGGCCCATGGTTTCAAGGCCGACAGAGTGATGAGTACATTGCCAGCCAGGGTCATTCAGTTTTTAGATGATGAGTTTGGAAGTGGGACAGTTATTTCACGAAGAGACTCTTTTGGTTCTGGTTCTGGTTCTGGTTCTGAACCTGACCTCAAGATAGCCGGGGCAGTAATAAACGCATCTCCTAAAAGCGAAAGTCCTCCTTTTTGAACTTTTTTTGAACATTAATGCTGACAGTTACCGGGTGCAAGAAAAAACCGTTGTACTCCGGTTGCAGAAGTGTAATTTCACTCCATGGAGCAAATTGACACATCTGAGTGTGAACCAAATGGACAGTTTGAGGTCAAACAGATGCTGATATTCAACACCAGGACTTTATTATGCAAGCAACAGTAACACCATCCATCTACTCCCACCCGGAGCCTGCCAGTGACCTGCCAACCGACTCAAGCGGGACGACTGACCACGCCACAGGTATATTCAGTGGTAAAAAAATCTCAAGCCATCAGTCTCTTGAAGACACAGCCACCAGCCTGATGGAAGACCAGGGTATTGAGGATGCCTTTTGGGAAAAAAAACCATTAGATGGGCGTCACATCACCTCGGCTGATGTGCTTGGTGCTTATGGAAAAGATAAAACGTCTCTCAGGAGTGGCCTCTTCCTGGAAAAACTTTGCTTACAAAACATTCTACACAACAACCGAAAAGTAAATCCCTATGACGTTATTCAAGAATTCAACCGGTTGCCAGATCAAGATAATTTGTGCAAATCAGCGATAAGGGATTTCAGAGAAAAATTAGTGATATCCAATTTGGAATGTAATGTTAGGAGGGAGCTCATGTCGGCTGGCATGCAGGTGACACCCGATGAGATGAAGCAGGATTTGCTGGCAGCCAATGACCATCGTTGCAAGTAAGACCTACTCCCATTGTCGTTAGTGCGCCATAAAGAGGAATGTTACCTGAGAGGGATGACGTTGAATGGCCAACAGGTGACACGGGATGAAGTGATTCGGGATTATCAGGCAGTCAGAGCCACGCTGGAGCAAAAGTGCCTCAGATTTGCAGATCTCCTGACCAGTCAGCCGCCGGGTGACCAGCAGATGATACCAGATAAAATGATTCAGGATTATCAGGCAGCCAAAGCCTCACTGGAGGAGCTGGAGCACCTCACAGTGGATCGCCTGACTGACCAGCCGTCGGGTGACCAGCAGGTCACACCGGGTAATGCAGACGCAGTATCTGCCAGTCAGCCTGAGGCTTCTGCTGCCGTTGATAAGCACCCTTCTTCAAACGAACCTTCTTCAAAAAAACCTTCTTCAAAATAACAGAGTACAGAACCCCCCCGGACTGGCTTGCCCGGTGAGGAAACAGAAATTATCTGAGCCACTGGGCATTTGGCAGCTGAAGAATGGCAAAAGCACTGCAAAGCAAGGTTTACAGCATAGGTCGCCATCAGGCAACAACACTGATGAAACGGTTGGGGCTGGTCGTGAAGTATGCGAAAAAATTCATGGTGACGACGAATAGCAGGCACAAGTTTCCAGTTGCAGAAAATCTCCTGAACAGGGAGTTTGCAGTCACGAAGGCGAATAAGGACTATACGACAGATATTACTTATTTAATGCGGTGACCGAGCGTTTCTTTGGAAGTCTGAAAAGGGAAAGGACTGACCATTATATTTTCGAAACAAGAGCAGATGTTGCAGCAGCGGTTGTTGATTACATTTTGTTCTACAACAACCGCAGATTTCATTCCTATCTTGATTGCGTGAGCCCTGTGGACTTTGAGCAACAGGAATTCAGGAAAGCGGGTTAATCAGGTGTCCATTTTTACTTGACCACTACATAAAAAAAGGGACTCAACTATTGAGTCCCCGCATAAAGATCAACGATCAGGCCTTACCAAACTGCCGCTGTTTAACCAGCAGGTAGAGGGAAGGAATCACAGTCAATGTTACCATCATCGAGATCACGCAGCCCCAGCCAACGACCAGCGCCATGGGCGACATGTAGTTATCGTAGCCCCCGAGGCCATAGGCTAAGGGGGTCAGACCGGCAACAGTGGTCACCGTTGTCAGCAAAATAGGACGTACACGGCTCTGGGTACCCTTGATGACAAACTCCACCATATTCGCCCTGGTGCACGCTTGCTCGGTCTCCATCAGGTGCCATACCAGCACCAGGCTGTTGTTTACCATAATACCGATCAGGGCGATCATACCGATAATGGCGAAGAAGCTCAGTACCTGACCATGGATGAACAGGATAAACAGCGCACCGCAGATACCCAAAGGAATAACAGACAGTACGATCAATGTTTCGAAGACACGGTCAAACAGCAGCAACAGCAGTAGCAGGATGCCAAACAGGGCAAAACCGATAGCAACAGAAAATCCTCGCTCCGCCTCCAGGGTTTCCAGAATCTGGCCGGTAACGATAATACTCGCACCCTGATAATCGGTGCTCATGTTAGCGGTAGCGAACCGGGTCTGCACCTGATCAAAGACCGCCACCGGATCGGTTATGGTGGTATCCAGCCCCGCCGAAACCCGAATTACCCGCTTGCCGTTGTAATGGTCGATACCAGCCAGAGCATCGGTAAATTCCCAGCGTACCAGCTTGCGTAACGGTATCAGCTGGTTATTCTTGCCGCGCACCAGCAATTCATCCAACTCAGTTGGTAGACGATCATTGTCGTCAAGTGCCACACGAAAGTGAACCTCTTCCTCACCGTTGAAGACCCGCGTCACGCGCTGGCCATCAATAGCGTACTTGATAATATCTCCGACCTGCATAGCGCTGATACCGTAATAGTTGAGCCAGTCGTACTGCAACACTGCCTGCGCCTGTGGTGATGGTGCATTGAGATCTCGCCGTACCCGATGACTGCCGGGTATCTCCTGCAAAAATGCTACCAGGTCATTGGCCAGCTTCTCCCGGCCTTCGTCACTGCCGCCGACAACCCGCAGGTCTACCGGACGACCAGCCGGCGGACCACCGCCATCGACATCAAACTCGATCTGGGCAAGACCGGTAATGCTCTCGGCCTGCTTCTCCCAGTCGGCGACGATCTGCTCGGCATTGCGATCGCGCTGGTTGGCCGGTATCAGGGAGACACCCCAGGTGCTGACCGGTGTTCCGACCTGACCGTACCAGGCCGCCACTTCCGGGGTATTCTTGATGATCTTTTCCAGTGCCTGGGTCTCTTTCCAGACTTCATCCAGGGAAAGTTCAGTATCCGCCTCCGCTTCCATCTCGATAAGGTAAGCACCATCGACCGGGAAGAACAGATAGGTCAGACTCTGGTACGAAACCACCCCCAGACCAATAATGGTGGCCACCATAACCGGCAGGAAAACAGCACGCTTGCGAATCAGGCTGGCAACGATGGTATTCAGCCACTTAAGCTGGCTGGAACCTTTTTTGGCAACCGCCTCTCCCTGCTTGAATACGCCTTTCAGGTGTGCCGGGATAAACAACAGTGCATCAATAAACGAGAAACAGAGGGCGATAATGACGGTGAGCGGAATCACATACATCATCTTGCCACTGTTACCGGGCAGGAACAGCAGCGGCACAAAGGCAATCATGGTGGAAAGCACGCTGGCCAGCACCGCTGGAAACACGTTTTTTATACCTTCGGTGACGGCACGTTCCAGCTCGTAGCCCTCTTCCACCAGTGCCACTATACGATCACTGACCACGACCGCGTCATCGACAATAATGCCGATAATCAGGATCAGTGCAGACAGGGTAAAGACATCGAGAATCTGACCAAAGGCCGGCAACACTGCCAGGGTACCGAAAATACAGACCGGGATAGATATTGCCACCCACAGGGCGATCCGCTTTCTCAGGAACAGTGCCAGAGTTACCAGCACCAGACCGAGGCCAACCAGACCATTACTCTGTACAATCGAGGCTTTCTCCTGAATCTCGTTAGAGAGATCAAAGCCGACACCCAGCGTATAGTTCTTGCCCAGCAGCTCCTGCTCTTTCGCCAGCAGATTGCGGACGCTTTCAGCCGTACTCAGTACATCGCCACTCTCATTGGTGCGCAGGTCGAAAACAATACTCTTGTTGCCATTGATCGAACCGTAGACCTCGCCCTTGGCAAAACTCTCCCGAATATCTCCGGCCACATCCTTGAGCTTCAGACGAGGGGCAAAACCGATCATCATCTCCCGCAACTGTTCGGCACTTTTCAGCTCGGCAGCGGTAATCAGCTCAGGGCTGTTTTTCAGCTGATCCAGACGACCACCGCTGATCAGAGCATTACGCTGGGCAACCAGTGCGGCCACTTCATCGACGGTCAGACCGTAGCGCTTCAGGGATATGGGTTCCAGGGCGATCAGAAACTCGGGATCACGAAGGTCTGTGGTATGAATATCACCGATACCTTCAATAGTAGTTCTTTCTCGATCTTGCTGGTGATATTGCTCTCGATATCCAGTGCCGTGGCACCGGGATAACTTGTGGTGATATTGCCGCTCATCATGTCGTAACGGGGCTTTTCTGCCATCGGCAGGCCGATGGCGATAAACACCCCGGTAGCGATGATCAGAAAGGTCAGCGTCTTGGCAGCAAACTTGCGCAGTGATAACAGTTCCAGCAACGTGTTCATCGTGCTTCCCCTGCGGTTGTACGACCAGTGACGTCCAGATAAACGCGAGACTCCATACCGGCACTCAGTTTGCCGGCACGGTTATTAACGGTGACCTCCACCAGAAATCCGGGGGCATCTGCCTGAATAGCAGGAGAGAGTACAGTCACATGACCGGTCAATGACTGCCCGATGGATGGTACAACCACCTTCAGTTGGTCGCCTTTTTTCAGGCGAGTAAAGTCCGCTTCCAGAAGATGAAAACGTGCTTTGAGCTGCTGGGTATCAACGATGGTATAGAGAGGATCACCGACAGAGATAAACTGCCCAAGCTCGACAGTACGCTCAACAATCACACCGGAAAACGGTGCCTTGGGAGCAGACTTGTTCAGGGTTTCCCGGGCAATGTCGTATCGGACATTGCTGGCATTATGCTGTGCCTGGCTGATATTGGTCAACCGGGTCTGGTTATCCAGATCACTGGCGGAGATACCTTTGGTCTTGTACAGGGACTGAAAGCGTGCCAACTGTTTCTGCTGGGTTGCCAGCTCACTTTTGCTCACATCCAGCTCATATCTGGCCAGATTGAGATTGAGCGTGTAATCCCTGGCGGAGATGGCTAACAGAGCGTTGCCCTTTTTGACCGGATCCCCATTTTCAAAGTTGTAGGCATCGACAACACCGGACACCTGGCTACGCACCACAACCAACTTTTCGGGCAACAGTGGTGCAACGCTGTACTGACCGGGATCGAATGCATTTGCGCGTAGCAATGACGAAAATAAAAGACATGTAAGTAATACAATTTTTTTCATGATAGTGATCAGACTCCAAATTTTAAATCTCGTTAAAGCAGTGTCTCTTTTTTCCGTTTTGATCCGGTTGGTGATTGTATGCCAGGTAGCGTGAAAAAAATGTTGGTTAACTACTTATATTCAGTCTGCATTGCTGACCGGTAAAAGACTGGAAAGATAATATAAAAGCGCACGCTGCCCTTGAGCTGGATAAGAAAGAGCTGAGCCAAGGGGGGGAATACGGGCAAGGGGGATGAACTGTTTCATATGGTTGTGGCAGAAGCGACCCAAAACAGTGTGCTGCTTAATTTGGCCCAGCAGCTCAAAAAACGAACAAACAACCCGGCTAACAAAGTTTCCAACTCCAGCCAAGGCTGCAATCATTGAGAGGATAAAATCCAGAGGCAGAATATTCTCTTTCGTATAGTAAAACCAGGCTGCTCAGCGATATTGGGCAACTGAGAGTGATGCACGTCAGTAGTTTTTTAATTAAACTGAAGTGCTCATCCTGTTCAACCTTGGTAATCTGAATTTTTAAGAGCTGATGCCCAGTGAATAAATTTTATTAATGGTTTTTTGAGTTAAACAGCCTGACTCAATCAAACCAGTGATGATGTTAGTTATTGGTTGACAGGAGCCTTTACAAAACATGAACGCTGACTTAAGCAAATCTTCACTATGGGGTACTTTTTTTCCAGGGTTGAAGTTTAAATCACGGATATCCGGGTTTGACCTAAAAACAGTGTGCAGCATGTCAGGGTTGAGGTTACTTTTTAATAATATACCTTCAATCTTTTCAATAGTTTTTTCGTTCCGTGGCACCCAGGTATTGCTTTTTTTAATTTTTTTATAAACTGCCTTTTGCCAGTTTGACCAATCTGACTTAATCACTGTGGTCGGATTGTTGCCGAACTGCCCTGGATTAACGCCTATGACACTGACACCACACCTGTGAGTTTCATTCAGAATGGAAGTAAACTGATGCATTAGTTCAATTTTATCGGCATCAGTATCTCTCCCGCAGGTAATAGCGGTTGTTATGAATTCTCCAGCCAGATCACAGGCTGAGGCGACCTCAAGTTGGTTGCATGAAGTTTTGTAATCCGGCAGCTTGCTATCAGGTGTTTCATCGTTTACTGAGCTGCCTTGATCCATGGAACCCCGAGCGTATATCTTGTTAACCAGTTCTTCGTCCACGAGTCCCATTGAGATGGCTTTCGTAATAAAGTCTTTTGCGGGTATACATCGGCCTCGCATTAGCCAGGCCACCTGCTGAAAAGGCTTCTCTTTGTTTAAAATAGAAGTTACAGAAAAAAAGTCATAATACTCCGGGTCCAATGGTGGTAAAAATTCAAACAGAAGTTTTTCTGTGTCCTCCGATCCGATCCTGTCTCCTATTTCCTCGATGGCACCATATCCCTTATCAAAATCCTTCTGGTCGACGTTGTCTTGCCACTTTTTCCAATCGCAATGGCTAAAATCCTTTGGGTTGGTTAGTGCGCTCAGTTCAGCCGGGAGTATAAAAGGTCTGGGGATGCGCTCATTTAATTGCTTGATCATTCTGGCAAACAGTGATTTTTTGCATTGGTTAATGTCCCCTTGGTTGGATTTACGGATTGCTTCGGCGTTGACAATAAATTTTCCTGCCAGCTGATCAATTGAATAAAGACTGTCATCGATGGCTTCCTGGTAAGTGGGGGGAGCATCAGTATTTAAACAGGTGGAAGTAGAAGTGCCAGTGATCATAGATTATCTCTGTAATTGCAGGAAAAACACATTGTGTGGAAAAAAAGTATTCACCATTCATTGACCTATTGATTAAAAAAAAGTTCAGTACACTAACCTGGGGTCGTGAGTTCACAATGGCGTCTGGTGACGTATTGCGGGTGGTCATGTTCTTTGCCGGGGCTAAAGTCTTCTGCCGCAATGGCAGTCAGGGTTTTGATCCTGTCTGGATTTTTTTCGGATGTGAAGTGATCAAAATGGTAAGCTATTGCCTGAAAATTCATATCGGTTCTTTATTGTCATGTCTGACCCGCTTCTTTATATAGTTTCTACGCCAATGGGTAATCTGGGTGATATGACGCCCAGGGCCATAGAGGTGCTTCGTCAGGTTGACGTTATTGCCGCAGAGGATACCCGGCACAGTAAGCGTTTGATGAATCACTTCGGTATTGATACTCCGCTGATTCCCTGTCATGACCACAATGAACGACATCAGGCCGGGATGATTGTGCGACGTATGCAGGCGGGGGAGACTATTGCCCTGATCAGTGATGCCGGTACGCCGTTAATTTCTGACCCTGGCTTTTACCTGGTCCGGTCGGTGAGAGAGGCTGGATTTCGGGTGGTTCCCATTCCCGGGGCCTGCGCATTTATCGCCGCGCTGTCAGTCAGTGGTTTGCCTACTGATCGTTTTTATTTTGCAGGTTTTCTGCCCGCGAAAGGGGCGGGGCGTCGCAAGCGAATAGAATCGTTGGCGGCTTTTGCCAGTACCTGGGGGGTTTATGAGTCGCCACACCGTATTATGGAACTTCTGGAAGATCTGGCAACGGTGCTCGGTGGTGACCGGTACATTGCTCTTGCCCGGGAAATCACCAAAACCTTTGAAACCGTGATGACCGGAACGGTATCGGAGATTCAGGCCGTTTTGCAATCCGATGCCAATCAGCAGCGTGGCGAGTTTGTGGTGTTGATCGAGGGCTATAAAGAGGAAGAAGATTCTGAAATCAGCCCCGATATTGCAAAAATGCTGCAACGTCTGTTACAGGATTTGCCTATTAAAAAAGCGGCTGCCGTGGTCGCTGATCTGACCGGGTTGAGAAAGAAAGACCTTTATGAATTGGGTTTGGACATGAAGAAGGGGGAGTAGCTGCTGATCACGGGAGTTGTCCTGAAATAGACGCTTCCCGCTACCCGAAATGTGCTTTTGTGGGCAGCGCTTTTTAACAGACCAGGTAAAGTGATGAAGGTATTCCGGGACAAATCATAAACGGGTTTTTGCTGCAAGTGGGGATATGAATGACGGTTTTTGCCAACCCCGAAATCGGGTGGTTTGTTGTTACTGTTGATTATTGCAGATTTCACAAGTAATATTCGCCGCCGCGAGCTGGCCGGGCAGTCGCTGTTTATTCTGGTTGTTTGATCAGAGTGAAGGGAGGAAAGTCCGGGCTCCAGAGGGTAGGGCGCCAGGTAATGCCTGGGGGGCGAAAGCCTACGGAAAGTGCAGCAGAGAGTAGACCGCCTAAGCCAGTGTTCTTTTCAACGTTTGTTGTAAAGAAGTTGGCCGGTAAGGGTGAAAGGGTGCGGTAAGAGCGCACCGCATGGCTGGTAACAGTCCATGGCACGGTAAACCCCGCCTGGAGCAAGACCAAATAGGAATCCTATAGGTGTGACCCGCACTGGATTCGGGTAGGTTGCTTGAGGTGTCTGGTGACAGACATCCCAGATGAATGATTGCCCAGGCCTGCTTTGGCAGGCTGGACAGAACCCGGCTTACAGGCCGGCTCGCGACTCTTTTTTCCGCTTCAAGTTTGCTTTTCCTGATCGTTTTCAGGGTGTCTGTTGCCTCGGACGCGACTCTGCCTTTGTCTCACTGTCTTTAAATCCAAAGTCTTTATCGCAATAAAAGTGTTTTGTACCCGCTGTTGCTGTCTTTAAAAAAATAGAACCATAGTTCTTTAATTCCTCCATAGATTCTGTTTTGCCCTTTGTTTAAAGGCTTTCGCTATTCATTTTTCAAACTGTTCTTTTATTGGGTTGTCCAATAATGACGGGGAAGAGGTAGAACCCCTGCTTGACGTGGGTTTTTCAGATTCCTATAGTGTGCTTTAGTGGTGTAAAGTGGATTATTGTGGGGCGAATTGGCGGGGCCAATTGGTGGAACGAAACAGGTGGAGCGAAATGGGTGGCCGAATGGAGTTGGCTCTCATTAGTGCTTTTTATAAGTGATGGTCACTTTAAGGTTTTCAGGGGTTCGGGGACCAGGGAGAAGGTAATGTGTTTCGCGGTGTAAATGCCATTAATCTGGATGCCAAAGGGCGTCTTGCCATACCAGCCCGTTATCGGCAGGTGTTGCGGGATCGCTGCGGTGGTGCCCTGGTGGCAACGATTGACACCGACGAACCTTGCTTGCTGATTTATCCATTGGATGAGTGGGAGCTTATTCAGCAGAAAATTGAAGCACTTCCCAGTTTTCATCCAATGACTCGCCGGATTCAGAGGCTCTTGATTGGGCACGCCACCGATGTAGAGCTGGACGGCAATGGGCGTATTCTTATCCCTCCACTGTTGCGTGACTACGCAGGTCTTGAAAAGCGCAGTATTTTGCTGGGTCAGGGCAAGAAATTCGAGCTTTGGGATGAACGTTGCTGGAATGAGCGCCGCGACCAATACCTGAAAGAAGCCAGTGAATCAGAAGAGATTCCGATGGAATTGCAGTCGCTCTCTTTGTAAATCACTTTTTTGCTGTTTTTGAGTTAAGAAAGCTTTGTGAAAAGTTTATGAAATCGTTAAATCGTGTTGGTAGTCAGGCAGATGTCAGCAAAGGTGGCAAGGAAATGGTAGCGACCCAAAATGAGGTGGCTGACCATGTGCATAAAACAGTGCTGCTGAATGAGGCTGTCGATGCGTTGCTGACGGATCCTGCCGGAATCTATGTCGACGGTACTTTTGGCCGAGGCGGGCACAGTCGTTTGATTTTGAGCACCCTGTCAGAGCAGGGACGGCTGGTGGGTATTGATAAAGATCCATTGGCTATTGCCACCGGTGTCCAGCTGGCCAGTGAGGACCCACGCTTTGCAATTCATCACGGTTCTTTTACCGATGTGGATTCCGTGCACAGTGACCAGTTGGTGGATGGGATTTTGCTGGATCTTGGGGTTTCTTCGCCCCAGCTGGATGATCCGGAAAGAGGTTTCAGCTTTATGCAGGAGGGACCTCTGGATATGCGGATGAATCACCAGGATGGCGAGACTGCTGCAGGCTGGCTGGCTCGGGCAGAAGAACAGGAGATAAGCCGGGTAATCTGGGAATATGGCGAAGACCGTTTTTCCCGCAGGATGGCCAGGGCCATTGTCAGGGAAAGGGATATTGAACCGATTCTGACCACACGACGGCTTGCCGATATCATTGCTGCGGCCTGCCCCACCAGGGAGAAGGGTAAGCATCCGGCGACCCGTGCGTTTCAGGCCATCAGGATCCATATCAACCGGGAGCTGGAGGATCTGGTGCTGTGTCTGGATCGGGCCCTGGAAAAATTGAAGCCCGGTGGCCGACTGGTGGTTATCAGCTTTCACTCATTGGAAGACAGGATTGTCAAACGCTTTATCCGCAAGCATCAAAAGGGGGATGAGCTGCCAAGCTGGCTGCCGGTGACAGAAGATCAGTTGAATCGACGGATGAAAAGTCTGGGCAAGGCGATCAAACCTTCCCGGCAGGAAGTGCAGGAAAATCCCAGGGCACGAAGTGCGGTTATGCGTGTGGCAGAAAAGCTGTCTTGACGATGGGCCTGATGATGGATAGTGGTCTTCTGGCGTGTCTGCATCTTCTTCGATCTTATGGTGCTGCGCTTTTGCTGTTGTTGCTGGTGATATTGTCGGGATTGTCTGTGGGTTACGTTTCCTACGAGAACCGTCTTCTGAATAACCGGATTCAGCAGGAGCTTGAGAACCGGAACAGTGCACAGGTTGAGTGGGGTAAGTTGTTGCTGGAGCACAGCACACTGACATCACCGGGAAAAATTGAACAGGTTGCCAGGGAGAAACTGGACATGGATGTGCCAAAGAGCAGCCAGATAGAGATGGTTCTGCCATGACTCAGGGGCGAGCTCAGGGACAGAAAGTATCACCGCGAAACCGGTCAGCGGCCGAGAGCAAAGCTGGCAAGGGGACTGCCTGGATTGGCCGTGTGGTGAATAGCCTGACCCGAAAGTGGCGGCTGAAAATGCTGCAATCGGTCCTGTTGGTGGCAGGGCTGGCCATTGGTTACCGAATTGTCGATTTGCAATTGCTGGATCGGCACTTTCTGCAAAATGAAGGTGATAAACGTTCTGTTCGCTATGAGTCAGTGGCTGCGCACAGAGGCGTAATTTTTGACCGCAATGGTGACCCGCTGGCGGTCAGTACGCCGGTTGTCACGATCTGGGCTGACCCTGAAGTGCTGTACCAGGCCAGTGACCGCTGGCAGGACCTGGCAAAGGCCTTGGGCGTTTCCCATAAGTGGTTGTCGGATCGTGTGCAGGCGGCTAAAACCCGGGATTTTATCTACCTCAAACGGCAGCTGACTCCGGAGCAGGGGGCAACGGTCATGGCCTTGAGAGTGCCGGGTGTCGGGGCGATCAATGAGCACCGGCGCTACTACCCGGCTGCCGAGGTGACCGCCCATCTGGTGGGTTTTACCAATATCGATGAGTCTGGTCAGGAAGGTCTGGAGTTAGCCTACAATGATTGGCTGTCCGGTGAGCCTGGTCAGCGAAGGGTGCTGAAAGACCGTAAAGGCCAGCTTGCCCGACAGGCTGAGCTGATGAAAAGTGCCAGCCCCGGCAAGGAACTGATGCTCAGTATTGATCTGAGGCTTCAGTATATGGCTTACCGGGAGTTGAAAAAGGCGGTTGAGCAGCACAAAGCCAAGGCGGGTTCTTTGATCATGCTGGATGTCAAGACCGGGGAAGTCCTGGCAATGGTCAACCAGCCTGCCTACAACCCGAATAACCGGGCGGATATGCAGGCCCATAAGATGCGCAACCGGGTGGTGACCGATATGGTCGAGCCGGGGTCAACAATGAAACCTTTTGCGGTAGCGGCTGCCCTGGAGTCTGGTCAGTTTCACAAAGACTCAGTGATTAATACCGCACCCGGTTACCTGCGACTGGGCAGGGATCAGGTAAAGGATAACCGGAATCACGGTGCTATTGATGTGACCACTGTGCTGAGACAGTCCAGTAACGTCGGGGTGTCAAAAATGGTGCTGGCCATTGGTCCGGATAAGATGCTGGATTTGCTCCAGAGGGTTGGCCTTGGTCAAAGCACCGGCACCGGTTTTCCCGGTGAAAATCCGGGCTATTTGCCCTATCGGGATCGCTGGAGTGATATCGAGATTGCCACCTTATCCTTTGGCTACGGTTTGACCGTGACACCGTTACAACTGGCTCAGGCCTATACCGTACTTGGCTCCGGTGGCATGATGCGCCCTGTCTCGCTGATCAAGAGAGATGTGGTGCCCGACGGTGTTCGGGTAATGGATCAGCAGGTGGCGGATGATCTGAGGAAAATGCTTCGTGAGGTGGTTCATGGCGGAACCGGTGGCCGGGCGATGATCGATGCCTTTGAGGTTGGCGGGAAAACCGGAACAGCCAGAAAGGTGGGGCCAAACGGTTATATCAAGGATCGCTACATAGGTATGTTTGCCGGTTTGGCACCTATTGATAATCCCCGGTTTGCCATGGTGGTCATTATTGATGATCCCTCTGGCAAGAACTATTACGGTGGCCTGATTGCCGCGCCGGTATTCTCCAAGGTGGCAGCCGGGGCGCTGCGAATGCTGGGGGTTGAGCCTGGTGAGTTGGGTAATCCGGGGGCAGATCGGCGTATGGCATTTAATCCCCATGATCGGGATGAGCAAATTTCTACACCATTGGAAGAAGGTTAAAGCGAAAAGCAATGACAGCTGAGCAAGAGAATACTCTCAATGGCGTGCTTGCCGAACTGCAGCTACCGGTGGTAGCGGTAGACAGGAAGCTGAATCATATGACCCTCGATAGTCGCAAGATTACCGGGGGTGAGTTGTTTATTGCGATTCCCGGTATTCAGTCCGATGGCCGCAATTACATTGCTGATGCCCTGGAAAAAGGTGCCGCAGCGGTGCTGGTGGATGATAGCGAAGGGTTTGATCTGTCTGCTGCGGCAGGCAATGAGTCCGTTTTTTTTGTTCCGGACCTCAGTGGCAAGGTTGGATTGCTGGCTGATCGTTTTTATCGGCAACCTTCTGAACAGTTGAGCGTTATTGGTGTTACCGGCACCAATGGCAAAACCTCCTGTTGCTGGTTTATCTCTGAAATCCTCGGGCAGCTGGGCAAGCCCTGTGCATTAATGGGCACAGTGGGGCGCGGGTTGCCGGGGCAGATGGAGGCTTCCTTAAATACCACCAGTGATGTGATTTCCCTGCAGCAGTACCTGGGGCAACTGGTAGCGGATGGCGTAGAGGCGCTGGCCATGGAGGTGTCATCCCACGGGCTTGATCAGGGACGGGTGTCCGGGGTCTCTTTTGAGGTGGCGCTGTTTACCCATATCAGTCGTGATCATCTGGATTATCACGGTTCCCTGGAGAACTACGCAGCGGCCAAGGCCCGGCTGTTTTCCGAGTGTACATACCGGTATGCGGTTATTGGCAAGGACGATGAGTTTGCACCGCTGATGCTTTCCTCCTGCCCACAGAGTGCCAATATCACCACTTGGTCCCTGGAAGATGCTTCGGCAGATGTGTATCTCAGTAACATTGAGACGTTACCACAAGGTTTCAGGGCAACCCTTCATACGCCCTGGGGTGTGGGTACATTGGCGACTTCATTACTGGGACGTTTTAACCTGGAAAATCTGTTGGCGGTTATCGCTGCGTTGGGTGTCCAGGGGTATGCACTTGATCGCCTTCTGGCGGCTATTCCGGCGATTTCTGCCCCTCCCGGCAGGATGCAGCAGTTTGGTGGTGGCACTCAGCCGCTGGTGCTGGTTGATTATGCCCATACGCCGGATGCCATTGACAGTGTGCTTTCTTCATTGCGTGAGCACCGTGCACAAATAGAGAGAATGACGCCTTCCACAAAAGATTGCGAACAAGACGCCGGGAAAATTGTCTGTATATATGGGTGTGGTGGTGACCGGGACAGAGGTAAGCGACCTTTGATGACGTTCGCCGCTTTGAACGGTGCGGATAAAGCAGTGCTGACCAGTGATAATCCCAGAACTGAAGATCCACGCCAGATCATCACTGATGCGCTGGACGGTATTACAGAGCATGACCGTCAGCGCATTCAGGTGATTGCTGATCGCTCTGAAGCCATCCGTGCCACAATTACTTCCGCCAGTGCCGGTGACATTATCGTGATCGCGGGCAAGGGGCATGAAAACTATCAGGAAATTGATGGTGTTCGACATCACTTCGATGATGCAGAGCAGGTGCAGCGGGTATTGCAATCGCAATGCACAGGCGCCCGATCGCGAAATGTTCAAGAGGATGTGCAGGCATGATTGAATCGATGCGCCTTGTCGAAGTTGCCGGGATTGTTAACGGTCAGTTGCATGATCTGCCAAATGATGAGCTGTCAGTTACCGGTGTCAGTATTGATACCCGAACATTGCAACCGGGTGATCTTTTTATTGCTATTAAAGGTCCCCGCTTTGATGGCCACGATTACCTGGACCAGGCGCAGGCGGCAGGCGCTGTTGCTGCCCTGACCGAACACTATGTCACTGGTGCCACTTTGCCACAGATTGTGGTGGCCAATTGTGAACAGGCACTTGGGCTGTTGGGTGCTGCCAATCGCAATCGCTTTGCCGGGTGTCTGGTGGGTGTTACCGGCTCCTGCGGCAAAACATCGGTCAAAGAGATGTTGCTGGCGATGTTCTCTGAAGCTGGCCCAACGCTGGCAACGCAAGGCAACCTCAATAATGCGCTGGGCACACCCTTAACGTTGTTAAGAATCAACGAAGCCCATCAGTTTGCCGTGGTTGAGATGGGCACCAGTGCTCCCGGTGAAATTGCATACATTGCCAATATGGGCAGCCCTGACGTATCCGTGATCGTCAATGCCGCTGAAACCCATCTGGCGGATTTGAAGAGTGTTGAAGGGGTTGCCTGGGAAAAAGGGTTTATTCTGGATGCTCTGCCGGACGATGGTACAGCAGTTCTGAATATGGATGACCGGTTCTACGGTCAGTGGTGTGACCGGGTTCTGCAAAAGCCGGGTCGACACATGATCAGTTTCAGTGCCCAGAGTCCTGAGGCGAACTGTTTTGCCAGTGATATCACGCCCAATCAGGAAGGCACCCGATTCACGTTGCATATTCGCCGAAAGGGGCAGCAGCCAGAGCAACAAACGCTGCAGCTTTCCTTCTGGGGTCGTTACCAGGTGACCAATGCCTGTTGCGCGGCGGCGGTTGCACTTGCCTGTGGGTTGTCGCTGGACATTATTGCCCGTGGACTGGAAAATGCCCGACCTTATCAGCGGCGTGGACAACGCTTTGTTCACTCGTCCGGTGCAGTCCTGATTGATGAAACTTACAATGCCAACCCGAAAGCGACGCTGGCGGCACTGGAACAGCTGGCGGACTGTGGTGGCCGGACCATTATGGTTCTGGGCGACATGCTGGACCTGGGTGAGATATCCGATGAACGCCATCGGGACATTGGCCGCTATGCGCAAAAACTGGGTATTCAGCAGTTTTTGAGTTTCGGGCCTTCTGCGCGCCTGGCCAGTGAAGCCTTTGGCAGCGGACAGCACTTCGACGATAAAAGCGAGTTGATTGCCTTTCTGAAAGCACAGCTTCAGAGCATTACTAACAGCGACAGTATGGCTGTCATGGTGAAAGGATCAAAAGGGATGAAGATGTTGGACATTATCCAGGCTCTGATTGGGTCTGATTACAAGGGAGATGCCTGATGCTGGTCTGGCTGGCAGATTATTTAGCCCAGTATTACCATGGATTTCTGGTGTTCAAGTACCTCACGTTGCGAGGTATTTTCGGGGTCCTCACGGCTCTGGCCATGAGCTTATGGCTTGGGCCTCACTTTATTCGCAAACTGAGTTTTTACCAGATTGGCCAGGCGGTCCGTGATGATGGTCCACAAAGCCATTTAAGCAAGGCTGGCACCCCGACCATGGGTGGTGCCCTGATTCTTATCTGTATTGCCATCAGCACCTTGCTATGGGCCGATCTGAGTAACCGCTACGTCTGGGTTGTGCTGTTCGTTACCGGTATTTTCGGTGCGGTTGGCTGGGTGGATGATTACCGCAAAGTGGTTGAAAAGAACTCCCGTGGTTTGCCGGCGCGCTGGAAGATGTTCTGGCAATCGGTTGCTGGCCTGGGTGCCGCTTTGTTCCTGTTTTTTACCGCGCCATCTGCGACAGAAACAACCCTGATTATTCCCTTTTTCAAAAATGCCACGTTGCAGCTGGGGCCATTTTTTGTGGTGCTGGCCTACCTGACCATTGTCGGTTCCAGTAATGCCGTCAACCTGACGGATGGCCTGGATGGTCTGGCCATTTTGCCCACTGTGATGGTGGCTTCAGCTCTGGCGGTATTTGCCTATCTGAGTGGACATGCAACCTTTGCCCAGTACCTGCTGATTCCTGCGGTGCCGGGAGCTGGAGAGCTGATGGTATTTTGTGCAGCCATCGCCGGGGCAGGCCTTGGTTTTCTCTGGTTTAACACCTACCCGGCCCAGGTCTTTATGGGTGATGTGGGTGCTCTTGCGCTGGGTGCTGCCCTCGGGGTTGTTGCGGTTATCGTCCGCCAGGAAATCGTGCTGATTATTATGGGCGGTGTTTTTGTTATGGAGACGGTCTCTGTCATTTTGCAGGTGGGCTCCTACAAGTTAACCGGTCGTCGTATATTTCGCATGGCACCGCTGCACCACCACTTTGAGTTGAAAGGGTGGCCTGAACCCCGGGTCATCGTGCGCTTTTGGATTATTACTATTGTGCTGGTTCTGATTGGACTGGCATCGTTGAAAATTCGCTAACGGGTTTAAGGGTAACGGGATTGTGACAAGAAGTACTCTTGTTAAGAAAACAGCAGCAGATAACGAGCCATCAGGGCTGATTGGCTCGAGCTGTCATCGTGTGATTGTCGGTCTTGGCAAGACCGGGTTGTCCTGTGCCCGTTATCTTCATAGCCAGGGGTTGCCATTCAAAATTATTGATACCCGGGAAACGCCTCCGGGTGAAGCGGAATGTCGTCAGCTATTTCCTGATGTACCCCTGCATACCGGTGGTTTCAACGAGCAGTGGTTAATGGCTGCTGATGAGTTGGTGGTTAGTCCGGGTATCGCTCTGTCGGAACCGGCCATTGCCCGGGCGATGGACAATGGCGCTATTGCCATTGGTGATATTGAGCTGTTTTGTCGAGCGGTCAATGCTGCCTCGGCTGTTTCAACAAAGAAGCCGCTCGTCGCCATTACCGGCTCCAATGGCAAAAGCACGGTGACCACGCTGGTTGGTGAAATGGTCAGCTGTTCAGGGCTTAAGCCCGGCGTAGGGGGCAATATCGGAACTCCGGTGCTTGATTTGCTGGATGATGACAATATTGATGTTTACGTTCTGGAGCTTTCCAGTTTTCAGCTGGAGACCACCCATAGCCTCCGTGCAACGGCAGCGACGGTTCTGAACATCAGTCCGGACCATATGGATCGTTACCCGACGCTGGTTGAATACCACCAGGCCAAGCAGCGCATTTACAAAGGGTGCAAAACCGCTGTATTTAACCGGGACGATCCTCTTACTTCCCCATTGCTTCCAGTGACTGCGGGAGCGGTGACCTTTACCAGCGGGGCTCCGGATCTTGGCCAGATGGGGCTTCTTGCTGACGATGACGGCATCTGGCTGAGCAAGGGGCTGGAAAAGCAGATCAATACCCGCCAGATGAAACTCAAAGGCCGTCACAATTATTTGAATGCCCTTGCTGCTTTGGCCCTGGGCGAGGCGATAGGTCTTGATGCCAATGCCATGTTCGAAGCGCTGATGGCCTTTCCCGGGTTGAAGCATCGTTGCCAATGGTTGGGTGAGCAGGATGGCGTTGCCTGGTTTAACGACTCCAAAGCCACCAATGTCGGAGCCTCCGTCGCGGCTATTGAAGGCCTGGGCGAAGGGCTGGCAGGCCAGATTATTCTGATTGCCGGTGGTGATGGTAAAGGTGCGGATTTCTCCGATTTGCAGCCAGCGGTTGCGCGTTATGTCAGTCATCTGATCCTGATTGGGCGTGACGGGCCCGCCATTGAGCAGGCCGTGCAGGGCAGTGCCGAGATTCATAAGGTTGCCAGTCTGGATGATGCCGTCAGTCTTGCTGCACAGTTGGCCAAACCCGGTGATGCCGTGCTGTTGGCACCGGCATGCGCCAGTTTTGATATGTTCAACAGCTTTGAGCATCGGGGTGACCGATTTGCAGAGCTGGTCAATGGTTTGATTGTATGCTGAAGCGGGTTCGACACAGCTTTCTCACGGAGAAAGAGTCCATAGAACAGGCAGGGGCAAGGTCCACGAATGTTGACATGACCCTGTTCGGGGCTGTGCTTGCCTTGCTGGCCATTGGTCTGGTGATGGTGGGTTCTGCCTCCATGGATGTTTCCAGTGCGACCTTTGGTGATCCATTCAGAGTCGTCTTTAAGCAGTTTCTGTTTATGGTGGTGGGGCTGGGTGCCATGGGCGTCATGATGCTGGTGCCTGTCAGCCGGATTCAGCAGTTGAGCTGGGTTGGCTTGCTGGTTGCGTTCTTTCTGCTGGTGCTGGTGCTGATTGTGGGTCGGGAAATTAATGGTAGTGTCCGCTGGATTCCCCTTGGCTTTTTTAACCTGCAAGCCTCAGAGGTTGCCAAGCTGTGTGTGGTGATTTATCTGGCAGGCTATCTGGTGCGACATCTTGATGAAGTGCGTACGCGCTGGAGTGGCTTTATCAAACCCATGCTGGTGCTCTCCGGGTTGGCTTTGCTGCTGCTTGCGGAGCCGGATCTTGGCGCGCTGGTGGTGCTGACCGTGGCGGTGATGGGGATGATCTTTATGGCGGGCGCACGGTTCCACCAGTTTCTGGTCATGATTGCCGGCGTGATTATCCTGATTGTCCTGTTGATCTGGATGGAGCCTTATCGTATGGCTCGTATCACCTCCTACATGGATCCGTGGGCCCATGCTTTTGGCAGTGGTTATCAGTTAACCCAGGCTCTGATCGCGTTTGGTCGGGGTGCCTGGCTGGGTGAAGGGCTGGGCAATAGCATCCAGAAACTGTTTTACCTGCCGGAGGCGCACACGGATTTTGTTTTTGCTGTATTGGCAGAAGAATTTGGCCTGATTGGTTCGTTGCTGCTGCTTGGGCTGTTTCTGTTTGTTGCCTGGCGGTCATTGCAGCTGGGCTCAAGAGCGGAAGCCGGGGGGATGTTATTCCATGGCTTCGTCGCTTATGGTATTGCCCTGCTTTTTGCCTGTCAGGCGTTGATTAACATTTCTGTGAATACCGGACTGCTGCCCACCAAAGGGCTGGCCTTACCCATGATCAGCTATGGAGGCAGCAGTTTAATTGTCAACTGTCTGGCATTTGGTATTTTGTTACGCATCGATTTTGAACGTCGTCTGACTAAAGCCACAGAGGTTAAGCCGGTTGCGGGGCGGAAGGCTCAGGAGCGAAAGACGAGTGAAGCCGCTGGAGGTAATACAAATGGCTGAGCAGGCAGTTTCTCAAACGCCTCCGGAAGCACCCAAAGTGATTATCATGGCAGGGGGTACCGGAGGACATATTTTCCCGGGGCTGGCTACAGCCAGGGAGCTGATTAATCAGGGATACCGGGTGCATTGGCTGGGGACTCCCGGAAGCATGGAAGCCGAGCTTGTGCCCGGGCATGGTATTGATATCAGTTTTATTCCGGTCACTGGCCTGCGGGGCAAAGGGTTGAGTTTTCTGTTGAAAGCTCCCTGGCGTCTGGCTGTTTCATTATTTAAAGCCGTTCGGGTTCTGAGAGAACACCGGCCGGTTTGTGTTGTTGGTATGGGGGGCTATGTCACAGGGCCCGGTGGTGTGGCTGCGCGGTTGTTGGGAATTCCCCTGGTGGTTCATGAACAAAATGCCGTGGCAGGCCTGACCAATAAACTGCTGGCCAGGATCGCTACCCGGGTGCTTGAAGCGTTTCCGGGAACCTTTGCGGGGCTCTCTTCACGCATTGCCCGGAAAGTTATGCTGACCGGGAATCCGGTGCGTTCGGAGATTGTCGCCGTTCCTGCCCATTTACCACGCACTCCCTTAAGGCTGCTGGTCGTTGGGGGAAGTCGGGGAGCCCTGGCAATCAACCAGATGATTCCCCGGGTTTTACAAAACTGTGGTGCTCAGATTGACGTCTGGCACCAGACCGGTAAGGGAACCTTTGAGCAGTGCCTGGCAGATTATCAGCAGCTCGGCGTTTCCGGTCGGGTAGAGCCGTTTATTGATGATATGGCTCAGGCTTATGAGTGGGCGGATCTGGTCATCTGCCGCTCTGGCGCATTAACCATCGCAGAACTGGCAGCGGCAGGAAAACCCGGAATTCTGGTGCCTTTCCCGTTTGCGGTGGATGATCATCAGACAGTGAATGGGCGTTACCTGGTCGATCGAGGTGCAGCCCTGATGGTTCAGCAAAAAGATTTGCATGTGGACAGTTTGACAAACATGATTTTGAAGCTGGCAGATAATCCTGAACAGCTTGAACGAATGGCCTCATCAGCAAGAACGGCCAGTTTGCCACAGGCGACTGATGACGTGGTCAGGCTCTGTCTTGAAGCGGCTGGTAAGGAGGTCTCTTATGCCTGATGTAAAAAGTCGGATTCCCGTTGTGGCGGTGCCAGAGATGAGGCGTATCCGCAAAATCCATTTTGTCGGTATTGGTGGTTCCGGCATGTGTGGCATTGCCGAGGTCCTGCTGAATCAGGGGTATGAAATCTCTGGCTCGGATATTCGTGCATCATCAGTGACTGAGCGCCTTGAAGGGCTCGGGATTGAGGTGTTTATTGGCCACCGTGCCGACAATGTGATCAACGCAGATGTGATTGTCACCTCAACCGCGGTTGCCGGAGATAATCCGGAAGTGGTTGAGGGGAAAAGACGTCGGCTGCCCATTGTTCCCCGGGCTCAGATGCTGGCGGAATTAATGCGTTATCGCCACGGCATTGCGGTAGCGGGTACCCATGGCAAGACCACTACCACCAGTCTGCTGGCTTCGGTTCTCGGGTTCAGTGGTATGGACCCGACTTTTGTGATTGGGGGCAGGCTCAACTCGGCCGGTACCAATGCAAAACTGGGCGGCAGTCGTTACCTGGTGGCCGAGGCGGATGAGTCTGATGCCTCTTTTCTGCATTTGCAGCCGATGGTGTCCATTATCACCAATATTGATGCTGACCATATGTCTACCTACGACGGTGACTTTGGCAAACTGAAAAAGGCATTTATTGATTTCTTGCACAATCTGCCTTTTTACGGTGTGGCGATTGTCTGTATCGACTGTCCGGTTGTTCGGGAACTGTTGTTGGAAATCAAACGACAGGTGATTACCTATGGTTTCAGTGAAGACGCGGATTACCGGGCAGTGAATGTTCGCCAGCAGGGCATGAGAACCTCGTTTGACCTGGTTCGTCGCAGTGATGTCGAAGAAGAAGCCCCTGTGACCATTGAACTGGGTATTCCCGGACGCCATAACGTGTTGAATGCTCTGGCCACGTTTGCCACGGCGGCTGATGAAGGCCTTCCGGATCAGGTGATTGCTGAAGGGTTGAGTCGTTTTGATGGTGTTGGTCGACGTTTCCAGGTGCTGGGAGAGTTTACTACCCGGGTTGGCGACGTGATGCTGGTGGATGATTATGGCCACCACCCGACGGAAGTGGATGCGACCATTAAAGCGGTTCGTGATGGCTGGGATGACAAACGACTGGTGATGATTTACCAGCCTCATCGTTTCTCTCGTACCCGTGACCTGTATGAGGATTTTGTCGATGTGCTGTCCAGGGTTGATGTTCTTCTGTTAATGGAAGTGTACCCTGCCGGAGAAGAACCGATTGCAGGGGCGGACAGCCGCTCACTATGCCGGAGTATTCGCCAGCGTGGACTGGTTGATCCGATATTTATTGCCCGTCCTGAAGACGTTGAGTCAGTATTGGCTGATGTACTTCAGGATGGTGACTTGCTGTTGGCTCAGGGAGCCGGGGATATTGGTGCACTGGCTCTCAGGCTGGCCAGTGCTGAGTTGGCTCTGCCGAAGACAGAACAGTAAAGCTACGAATTGAATAGTAAAGGAAAACAGTGCATGAAGTACGACCGGAGTTGTGATCACTTCGATCCAAAAGCTTTTGGCAAGGTTGCTGTACTTTTCGGTGGAAACTCCGCAGAAAGGGACGTGAGCCTGACCAGTGGTGAGCGTATTTATGCCGCGTTGCATCGCCGGGGTGTGACATGCCAGCTGATTGATACCTGTGAGAATGTTGTTGAGCAGCTTCAGCAATATGCACCTGACTACGCCTTCATTGCCTTGCATGGCGGTGGGGGAGAAGATGGAACGATACAGGGAATGCTGGAAACCATGGGTATTCCCTATCCCGGCAGTGGTGTTATGGCATCGGCCCTGGCGATGGATAAATACCGCTGTAAGTTGCTCTGGCAATCCATTGGGCTGCCAACACCGGAATTTGCCCTGGTCATGGGAGTTGACAATCTTGGCCATGCCGAGTCGCTGTTGCCCGCCTTTGTCAAACCCAGCATGGAGGGCTCCAGTGTTGGTGTGGCACGGGTTGATCGAAGGGAAGACCTTGAAGCTGCCTGCGAGCATGCAGCGGAGCACAAAGGGGCTGTTCTGGTGGAGTCGTTTATCGATGGGCCTGAGTTTACGGTGGGTATTCTTAATGGTCAGCCGCTGCCTGTTATCAGAATTGAGGCAGAGGGTGAATTTTATGATTACCAGGCCAAGTATCTGTCGGATAATACCCGCTACACCATTCCCTGTGGCCTGACTTCTGTTAAGGAGCAGGAGCTGCAGGCGGTTGCCCTGACGGCATTTGAAGCCCTTGGGTGTTCAGGCTGGGGGCGTGTTGACTTTATGCAGGATCAGCAGGGACGATTCTGGTTGCTTGAGGTCAATACTATTCCGGGGATGACAGATCATAGTCTGCTGCCGATGGCCGCAGCGGATGCCGGTTTATCTTTCGATGAACTGGTGATTGAAATATTGAAAACAGCGGATGTCTGATCGAGCAGGTTGGTCTGTTTCAGCCGACTGGTCGGGGGAAGTACGGGGTGCATCCCGAAGGGACGGTCAACAGGTTGCTGGCAGAGGGAAAAAAACACTGCCGTGGAAAAGAGTGCTTCAGGTTCTGGTGTCTCTTGTTCTGCTGGCAGGCTTGCTGGGCTCAATGCCATGGTTGGTGAACTGGTTGAATCAGCCGATAGCACGGGTGGAAGTGCATGCAGGCTTTGAGTATTTATCCAGAGAGCAGGTCGAGGGTGTTTTGCAGCCTCACTTACAGGACCGTTTTTTTGCCCTTGATTTGCGGCAGATGCAGCAGGTTCTGATGGCAATGCCCTGGATTAAGACTGCCTCGGTTCGACGACAGTGGCCTGACAGTGTCCAGGTGAGCCTGACCGAACAGCAGCCGGTGGCGAGGTGGGGCAACAGCGCCCTGATCAGCAATGAAGGTGAGGTGTTTGCACCAGAGGATATTGCCGGTTTTTCTGCCATGCCGGTTCTCGATGGCCCGGAAGAGCTGGCGGTGGAGGTGATGCAGCAATATCTGGCCATCAGCCAGTTGCTCCGGCCTATGGGGCTCAGGCTGACCATGCTGAAACGTAGCAATAGTGGCTCATGGCGATTTACCATAGGACATGTTGAGGTCAATATTGGTCGTGACCGAAGGATGGAAAGACTGCAGCGTTTTGTCCGTCTTTATCATGCCAGGCTGGAGCCTCGCTGGGATCAGGTAAAGCGGGTAGATTTGCGATATTTGAACGGTGCTTCGGTTGCCTGGAGTGAGACGCTGGTTAAAACGGGGTCAAAATAAATCAGCCAGGCTCAGATTTATGATCGTTAGAGAAGTTTGGGAAGATTGATGCCATGACAGCGGCAGATAATGGAAGATTGATCGTTGGGTTGGATATAGGCACCTCGAAAGTCGTGGCTATTGTCGGAGAGCTCAACGCTGAGGGTGACATTGAAGTCATCGGCATCGGCTCGCATATTTCCCGCGGGCTTAAGCGTGGCGTTGTGGTTAATATTGACTCTACGGTCCATGCCATTAAGAGAGCCGTTGAAGAAGCTGAGCTGATGGCCGGGTGTCAGATACACTCGGTCTATGCCGGTATTGCCGGCAATCACATCAAGAGTCTTAACTCCCATGGTATCGTTGCGATACGTGAGCGTGAAGTGAATGGTGCCGATATTGACCGGGTGATTGACGCCGCCCAGGCGGTGGCGATCCCGGCGGATCAGCGGATTCTGCATATTCTTCCACAGGAGTATGCCATTGATAACCAGGAGGGGATCAAGGAGCCTCACGGGATGTCCGGTGTCCGGCTGGAAGCCAAGGTTCATCTGGTGACCTGCGCTGTTAATGCGGCCCAGAATATTGAGAACTGCATCCGTCGCTGTGGTCTGGAAGTGGACGATATTATTTTGGAGCAGCTGGCTTCAAGTTATTCGGTGCTTTCAGAAGATGAGAAAGAGCTGGGCGTCTGTATGGTGGATATCGGTGGTGGCACGACAGATATTGCCATCTTTACCGACGGTGCCATTCGGCATACGGCAGTGATTCCCATTGCCGGTGATCAGGTGACCAATGACATTGCCATGGCCTTGCGGACACCGACGCAAAATGCCGAAGACATAAAGATTAAATATGCCTGTGCCCTGGCCCAGCTGGCTGGAGCCGATGAAACCATTAAAGTTCCCAGTGTCGGTGAGCGACCGTCCAGGGAGCTTTCCCGGCAGGCACTGGCAGAGGTGGTAGAACCTCGTTACGACGAGCTGTTTACGTTAATTAATGCAGAGATCAGGCGCAGTGGTTTCGAAGACCTGATCCCCGCAGGCATCGTTCTGACCGGTGGTACTTCCAAGATTGAGGGGGCTATTGAGCTGGCAGAAGAGATTTTCCACATGCCGGTCCGGCTGGGTGTGCCGCAGTTAGTGAAAGGGCTGAGTGATGTGGTCAGTAATCCCATTTATTCAACGGGTGTCGGGCTGTTGCACTATGGCCAGAAAATGCAGAAAGACGGTTTGAAAAAGTCGATCGCCAGCAAACCTCAGGATGCTGGGCTGATGGATAAGATGAAGCGCTGGTTTCAGAACTTTTAAGTGTGTAGCAGCGCAGGTTTTCAGTAACGGTATTGGTAAGTATTTGTTAGATTAAGGGTGATAAAAAGGAGATGACCATGTTTGAATTGGTGGATAACGTACCGCAGGAAGCGGTCATAAAAGTTATCGGTGTCGGTGGTGGTGGTGGTAATGCAGTCTGCCACATGCTGAATAGTCAGCTCGAAGGTGTTGAGTTTGCCTGTGCAAACACCGACGCCCAGGCGCTGAAAAAGCAGCATTTGCAGGCCCATACTCACCTGCAGCTGGGAGCCTCGATCACGCGAGGGCTTGGTGCAGGCGCGAACCCGAATGTCGGTCGCGAGGCGGCGATGGAAGACCGGGAGCGTATCGCCGAGCTCCTCAAAGGTGCGGATATGGTCTTTATTGCCGCTGGCATGGGCGGTGGTACAGGGACCGGCGCAGCTCCGGTGGTTGCCGAGATAGCCCGGGAGCTTGGCGCACTGACCGTGGCCGTGGTCACGAAGCCATTCGGTTTTGAAGGCAAGCGCAGAATGGCGGTTGCCGAAGAAGGTCTGAAAGAGCTTCAGGAACATGTGGATTCGCTGATTACCATTCCCAATGAAAAGTTACTGCCAGTGCTTGGCAGTGATGTCAGTCTGCTCAATGCCTTTGGTGCTGCCAATGATGTTCTGCTGGGTGCGGTGCAGGGTATTTCTGAACTGATTACCCGTGATGGTCTCATCAACGTTGACTTTGCCGATGTTCGCACAGTGATGTCAGAAATGGGTATGGCGATGATGGGTACCGGAGTTGCCACGGGTAGCGGCCGTGCAGCAGAAGCAGCTGAGAAAGCCATCCGCAGTCCGCTGCTGGAAGATGTGGATCTCCAGGGAGCCAAAGGTGTTCTGGTTAACATTACTGCCGGCCTTGACTTTACCGTTGGTGAGTACAACCAGGTAGGCGACGTTGTAAGTCAGTTTGCGTCTAACGATGCAACCGTTGTTATCGGTACTGTTATTGACTCGGAATTAACGGACGAGCTGCGGGTAACTGTTGTGGCAACCGGTATCGGTGCTGGCGGCGTTGCCAGGGAACAGTTGAAAGTGGTTGATAAAGCACCGCCAAAAAACAAAGACGGCACACCTGACTATGGCAGGCTGGACATTTCTCCTCTGTTGCGTGACAAAAAGAAGGAGGAAGAGGAAGTGGGTCCGCGGGAAGAAGGTAAACGGGCAGCGGTGGCGACCGGAGATAGTGTCGATTACCTCGATATACCGGCATTTCTGAGGCGTCAGGCGGATTAATCAGGGCGTATAAATGCGAACTTGTCTCAATTGTTACTTTTGTTACAATGTGACGTTGCATCCAAATAACAGGGACCTTTCAGGTCGCGGAACAGCGTTATCATGATCAGACAGCGTACACTGAAAAATATTATTCGTGCTACGGGCGTGGGCCTTCACTCCGGTGAAAAGGTTTACCTTACTCTTAAGCCTGCTCCCGTAGATACCGGCATCATTTTCTGTCGTACAGACCTTGACCCGGTCATTGAAATTCCGGCACATGCCCTGAATGTCGGGCAGACGACACTGTGCACGTCTTTGCATAAAGACGGCACCCGAATTGACACTGTTGAACACCTTCTCTCCGCCCTGGCCGGGCTGGGTATTGATAACGCCTACGTAGAGGTCAGTGCCCACGAAGTTCCCATTATGGACGGCAGCGCTGGTCCATTCGTATTCTTGCTCCAGTCCGCAGGTATTCAGGAGCAGAATGCGCCCAAGAAGTTCATTCGCATCAAAGAAGATGTGACGGTGACGGATGGGGATAAAACGGCAACCTTCAAACCATACGACGGTTTCAAAGTAAGTTTCACCATTGACTTTGATCATCCTGTTTTCAAAAGCCGCTCCCAGACAGCGTCGATTGACTTCTCCAGTACCTCTTTTGTGAAGGAAGTCAGCAGGGCCCGTACTTTCGGTTTTATGCGTGATGTCGAGTACCTGCGTTCCCAGAATCTGGCCCTTGGCGGCAGCGTGGATAATGTGGTTGTTGTCGATGAGTATCGAATTCTCAATGAAGATGGTCTCCGCTATCACGACGAGTTTGTCAAGCACAAGATGCTGGACGCGATCGGCGACCTTTATTTGCTGGGGCATAGTTTGATCGGTCAGTTTATTGGTCATAAATCTGGCCATGAACTTAACAATAAACTGGTTAGAACGTTGCTTGCCAATGAGAAATTATGGGAGATAGTGACTTTCGAAGAGGCTGAGGTTTCTCCGATCTCCTATCAGAAGCCCGTTGCTGTAACGGCTTGATGAGTGCTTTTGAGTTAATGCTGATCTGTTACGTGATTTTTTGCGAGGCTGGAAAATTTTAGTTTTGAATCAGGCCACAATGATAGTGGCCTTTTTTCTAGCCCGGATATTTCATAAACTGCCCCGAACCGGGTTCTGATAAGTGCATGTTGTTCAATAGTACTGTTTTTTTGACCTTGAACTGTCGTTGACCGCATTAAAAAATACCGTTTTACAACGATAACATCAGTATCAGGTGGCTCCTAGGCAGGGTGGGATGTAGACGAGCGTAGCTGTAGAAGTGGGGAAATCCGTCCTCTGGTTCTGTATTTTGCATGCTCCTGAAATACAATAGTGGAGATATGCTGCGGGTTTGGCATTAAGGGCTGCTGATGAAAATTATTGTTGTTAACCAGGATCATTCTCGAACCCGAACTTATTCCGGAAGTGGAAAACGGGTAGGGGTTCTGTTTTGCTGTGCTTTTTTGCTCTCCATGGCCGTTGGTGGTGGCGCAATGTATGCCTGGTTGACCAATAACCAGGAGCTCATGTTAACCAGTGAAGGCGTAAAAAACTGGAAACAGGTTTTGGATACACAGCAACAGGATCTTGGTCTGGTTCGTCAGCAGGCACAAAACCAGCTGGATGCCCTGATGCTCAGGCTGTCTGAACTTCAAGGGCGTATGACCCGACTTGATGCCCTTGGCGAACGCCTTACCAGCAAGGCAAAACTGGATGACGGTGAGTTTGACTTCAGTGAAGCGCCTGCGCTGGGTGGCCCTCAGGAGTTTGCTGAAGCAGAAGCAGCCTACAGCAAGGTAAGTCTGATTGAGGCTATTGATCAATTGGCGGATCAGATCGATAACCGTGAAGAACAGCTGGACCTTCTGGATAATCTTATTGCCAACAGAACCCTTCACGACGATGCATTTCTAGCGGGGTTGCCCGTCAGAAAAGGCTGGCTCTCTTCCCGTTATGGTCGCCGTACCGACCCGTTTACCGGTAAGGGTGCCTGGCATAATGGTGTGGATTTTGCCGGTAAGCGCGGCTCGGATATTATTTCCGTGGCGGCAGGTGTTGTGGTCTGGTCTGGCACCCGCTCAGGCTTTGGGCTTCTGGTGGAGGTCAATCATGGCAATGGCTATCTGACACGTTATGCCCATAATGATGAAAGTCTGGTCAAGGTCGGTGATATTGTCACCAGAGGGCAGGCCATTGCCAAAATGGGCAGTTCGGGGCGGTCAACCGGACCACATGTCCACTTTGAGGTTTTGAAAAATGGTAAGCCTCAGGACCCTTCGAGATATATCTACAGAGCAAGTAAGTAGGATTTAAGGGCTGATTTTTTTCTTCCTCAGAGCGGGTATTTTTTAACTTCAGCTTTCAGTAGAGAAATGCCCGCAGGTAGCGATCGAAGGCTTCGGTTTCTACCAGGAAGGCATCATGGCCATATTGGGAGGGGTGATTGATATAGTGACAGTCCACCCGTCCCTTTAGCAGACCCTGGTACAGCTCTTGCTGTTGTTGCGGAGTGAACAGAATATCACTCTCTACCGAAATCACTGTGGTTTTAGCGGTAATTCTGCCGAAAGTGGTTGCGAGCGATCCGTATGGTTGCGTCACATCATATCGGTCCATTGCGGCGGTCAGTACCAAATAGCAATTGGCATCGAAGCTGCGGCAAAACAGATCGGCGTTATAATCCATATAGCTGTTGATTTCATCATCACGCATACCAATTTTATCGAAACTATTGAAGCGTCGGTTCCATTCGGCGGCGTTACGATAAGTATAAAGCCCAAGCTTTCGTGCCAATCGAAACCCGTTCAGCAGGGCATCCGGTTCATAATTGCCATCTTGAAAAGCTGGATCCAGCCGAATCGATTCCTGCTGGATCCGACGGTTGGCGATATTGGCCGGATATGCCTTATAGGACGAACTGGTCAACAGTAACCTTTGCACCGAATCGGGATAAGCAATTGCCCAGGTCAGTGAAACCATAGCGCCCATTGAGTTACCGATCATGGCATACAGACTCTCAATGCCGAGGTGGTCCAGCAATAACTTCTGACTGTGCACCATGTCTTCCATCACCACCTCCGGAAAGTCCCCTCTCCAGGGCTTGCCGGTCACCTGATTAATGGTCACCGGACTGGTTGAACCAAAACAACTGCCCAAATTGTTGATGCAAATAACATGATATCTGTCGGTATCAATCGCTTTGCCCGGCCCCACCATGGCCTGCCACCAACCCTTTTTTGGATTGGCTTCAGTGGCAGCGACATGGGGGCCGACACTCAAGGCATGATGAATCAGAACAACATTATCCCTTTGCTTATTCACATGGCCGAACGTTTCGTAACACAACTGCCAGTGTTCCAATACCCGGCCATTGGCTAGGGTGAACGGCTCTGTACTTGTAAACAGGCTGGAGCCGTCTTCGAGGTGCTGTATCGAATAACTCAAGACAGTATTACTTTAAGGTTTCCAGTACTTCGTCGTCTGAGCCTTCGGCTATATCATCAAACAGGAAGGTAGACATGTAACGTTCACCGGTATCCGGCAACATGGCCAGAATGGTAGAGCCTTCAGGTGCAGTTTCAGCCACTTCAAGAGCTGTCGCAACCGTTGCACCGGCAGAGATACCACAGAAGATGCCTTCTTTGCGGGCCAGTTCAAGCGCGGTATCACGGGCAACCACATCGTCAACCGGCAATACTTCATCAATGACGTCGCGGTTAAGGACCGAGGCGATAAAATCCGGCGTCCAACCCTGAATCTTGTGCGGTGCCCACTCTTTGCCACTGAGCAATGCCGCACCGGCAGGTTCGGTGCAGATGATTTTAATGTTTGGACGGGCAGCCTTCAGTACTTCACCGACACCGGTGATGGTACCGCCAGTGCCGTAACCACTGACAAAATAATCCAGCCGCTTGCCGGCAAAATCCTGCAAAATTTCAGGGGCGGTGGTGTTCCGGTGATATTCAGGATTGGCTTCGTTTTCAAACTGTCGAGCCAGGAACCAGCCGTTTTTCTCGGACAACTCTTTGGCAATCCGCACCATACCGGTACCACGTTCGGCAGCCGGCGTCAGTACAACTTTGGCACCCAGGGCCCGCATGATTTTGCGTCGCTCAACAGAGAACGTTTCGGTCATAACCGCCACAAAAGGATGGTTCAATGCCGCACACACCATGGCCATGGCGATACCTGTATTACCGGAGGTCGCTTCTACGACGGTTTGGCCTTCTTCAAGTTCACCTTTTTGCCGGGCGTCGTTGATGATGGCAAATGCCAATCGGTCCTTGACGGAAGCCATAGGGTTAAAGTACTCGGCCTTCACGTAGAAGTTGACGTGTGCCGGTGCCAGGCGATTGATTTTAACGATGGGAGTCTGGCCGATCGTTTCTAAAATTGAATTGTAAATCATATGGGTATGTCTCTTGCTGCCGCCCCGGTTGATATTTTTCTGAGCTCTGTTGCCAAAGGGGTGATCAGATTGTCAGGCACACCAGTATGCCGACAGTTCAATACCAGTGCAAAAATCTAAACCAGCTTGAAAGCATTGAATATTTTTTACCGACTCAGCTTAATGGACAGCACAGAAATACAGCTAATATAGGTGAGACTTTGCCGTGATTGTCATAGAATGTTGGACTATTGTGCGCTTGTCTGCTCCGGCCCGGATTTGTTGGTAGGAGGACAGCTCCGGAAACAGAGTGTGAGACTGTTAACAACTTATGTTTGCTTCGTTAATTAAGAAAGTTATTGGTAGCCGGAATGACCGCCAGCTGAAACGGATGGGCAAGATTGTCAAATCAATCAATGCCCTGGAAGAAAGCCTGGCGGCTTTGAGCGACGATGAGCTGAAGGCTAAAACCGGAGAGTTTCGCGAGCGCTTCAACAAAGGCGAAACCCTTGATGACCTGTTGCCTGAGGCGTTTGCTGTGGTTCGTGAGGCGGGCAAGCGGGTGATGGGCATGCGTCATTTTGATGTCCAGCTTATTGGTGGTATGACCCTCCATGAAGGGCGCATTGCCGAGATGCGCACTGGTGAAGGTAAGACACTGGTGGCCACCCTGCCTGCTTATTTGAATGCGATTCCCGGTCAGGGCGTTCATGTAGTTACCGTGAATGATTACCTGGCCCGTCGTGATGCGAACTGGATGCGCCCGCTCTATGAGTTTCTGGGGATGAGCGTGGGCATAGTTGTCCCGCAGCAGGATCCGGAAGAGAAGCGTCAGGCTTACCAGGCGGATATCACTTACGGAACCAACAACGAGTTTGGTTTTGACTACCTTCGTGACAACATGGCCTTCCGGAAGGAAGATCGCTTCCAGCGTGATCTCTTCTTCTCTATTGTCGATGAAGTTGACTCGATTCTGATTGATGAGGCCAGAACGCCGCTGATCATTTCCGGTCCGGCTGAAGACTCCTCTGAACTTTATAAAAAGATGAATCAACTGGTTCCCAGGCTGCAACGGCAGGAACCCATTCCTGAAGACCAGGATCCCAATACCGTTGAGCTTACCGGCCATTACTCAGTCGATGAGAAGACCCGCCAGGTTGAGTTGAATGAACTGGGCCATCAGTTTATTGAAGAGCTGCTGCAACAGGAAGGTTTGTTGCCGGAAGGGGAAAGCCTTTACGCCTCCAACAACCTGAACCTGCTGCACCATGCGAACTCAGCCCTGAAAGCCCATGTGCTGTTTAACCGCAATGTGGAATACATTGTGCAGAATAATGAAGTTCTGCTGGTGGATGAGCATACCGGCCGGACCATGCCGGGCCGTCGTCTCTCGGAAGGTCTGCATCAGGCGATTGAAGCGAAAGAGGGGCTGCGTATTCAGGCGGAGAGCCAGACTCTGGCTTCCACAACGTTCCAGAATTATTTCCGGAATTATGACAAGCTGTCTGGCATGACCGGGACTGCCGATACCGAAGCGTTCGAGTTTCGTCAGATTTATGGCCTGGACGTCATTGTTATTCCTACCCACAAAGAGATGGTTCGTCAGGATGGTAATGATCTCGTCTATCTGACGATCGCGGAAAAATACGACGCCATTATTGAAGATATCAAGGAAACGGTGAAAGCCGAGCGTCCGGTTCTGGTGGGTACGGCGTCTATCGACTCTTCTGAGCATCTGTCCAAAGCTCTTGATAAAGCGGGTATTGCTCACCAAGTTCTGAATGCCAAATTCCATGAGAAAGAAGCGGATATCATCGCCCAGGCTGGTCGCCCCGGTGCGGTCACCATCGCCACCAATATGGCGGGCCGTGGTACCGATATCATGCTGGGCGGTAACTGGAAGGCAGAAGTTGCCGAGCTGGATAGCCCGGCCCAGGAGCAAATTGATCAGATCAAAGCGGATTGGCAGAAACGCCACATGGCGGTGCTTGAAGCCGGTGGTCTGCATATTATCGGTACCGAGCGTCATGAGTCACGACGTATTGATAACCAGTTAAGAGGCCGTTCCGGTCGTCAGGGCGACCCGGGTTCTTCCCGTTTTTATCTGTCTCTGGAAGACAGCCTGATGCGGATTTTCGCTTCCGAGCGGGTCAAGAACTTTATGAAAGCCCTGGGCATGGAAAAAGGTGAAGCCATTGAACACCGCATGGTGACCAATGCCATCGAAAAAGCCCAGCGTAAAGTGGAAGGTCGCAACTTTGATATTCGTAAGCAGCTGCTGGAATATGATGATGTTGCCAATGACCAGCGTAAGGTCATTTATCATCAACGGGATGAATTGCTCAGTGCAGAGGATGTTTCTTCCAGTATTGAAGCACTCCGTGAAGACGTGGTCAGTGGTCTGATCAGTCAGCACATTCCACCCCAGAGCCTGGAAGAGCAGTGGGATGTGAAAGGTCTGGAAGAGAAACTGGCCAGCGAGCTCAATGAGCGTATGCCGGTTCAGCAGTGGCTGGATGAAGATGATCGTCTGGATGAAGAGGCGCTTCGTGAGCGTATTCTCCAGGGGGTAATCGATTCCTACCGCAAGAAGGAAGAGTTGGCCGGTGCTGAAGTTCTGCGCAACTTTGAAAAGCATATACTGCTGCGGATTCTGGATGACAAGTGGAAAGAGCATCTGGCCACCATGGACCACCTGAGACAGGGTATTCATCTTCGTGGTTATGCCCAGAAGAACCCCAAGCAGGAATACAAGCGTGAGGCGTTTGAGCTATTCCAGCAGATGCTTGAGGATATCAAGTACGACACGATTCGTATTATCTCCCATGTGCAGGTGCAGGAAGATGATCGAACCGCTGAGATGGAACATCAGCGTCGTGAGGAAATGGCCCGGAGAATGCAGTTTGAGCATGCCAGAGCCCAGGGTGTAGAAGCAGAAGCAGCCAGGCAGGAAGCACCTGAAGAGGAAACTCACCAGCCATTTGTCCGGGAAGGGCGTAAAGTGGGGCGGAACGATCCGTGTCCATGTGGATCCGGTAAGAAGTTCAAACAGTGCCACGGTAAAATTGCCTGATCAGGGCAGGTAACTTAAACTGCGGGTCGGTCTTAACAGGCTGACCCGTTTTTGTTGGTGCATCAGCATCTGCTCAAGGCGTAACAACAAAATCAGTCAAGAATAAGCAACGATATCACCAATGGAGTCAATCATGGCAACGGGTTCTGGGGAATGGGCTGTAGTGAAACCGGTCAGGGGCTTTCGCCTGGGAACGGCTATGGCGGGTATCAGAAAACCCGGCCGCCGGGATCTTGTGGTTATGAACTGGGATAAGGGCAGCTCCGTGGCCGGGGTTTTTACCCTTAACCGTTTCTGTGCAGCTCCGGTTCATTTAAGCCGGGAGCGCTTAACCAGTGATCCCCGTTATTTTCTGATTAACACCGGCAATGCCAATGCAGGCACCGGTGAACAGGGAATGGCGGCAGCCAGGCAGACGTCATCCGAGCTGGCGACGTTGTCTGGCGTTAATGAGTGTCAGGTCCTGCCGTTTTCAACCGGCGTGATTGGTGAGCAGCTTCCGGTCAATACGCTCTGTGCAGCGCTACCAGCGGCGCTGTCTGATCTGCAAGAAGATAACTGGTTACATGCCGCTGAAGGCATCATGACCACCGATACGCGACCTAAAGGCAGCAGCCGTCAATTTCAACATGAGGGAACCACCTATACAGTCTCCGGAATCAGTAAGGGTGCCGGAATGATCAAGCCCAATATGGGCACCATGCTGGCTTATATCGCAACGGATGCGGCGGTTGAACAAACGTTTTTGCAAAACCTGCTGTTGGACATTACCAACCAATCCTTTAACCGGATCACCATCGATGGTGATACATCGACCAATGACAGCTTTATGGTGGTTGCCACAGGGGCGGCTGGTAATGATGCAATCACTTCCCGAGATTCCGGGTTGGCCGGGAAGTTAGCGGCGAGCCTTCGCGAGGTGGCTGTTGAGCTTGCCCAGGCAATTGTCAGGGATGGCGAGGGAGCCACCAAATTTGTCACTGTAAAAGTGGCAGAGGCGGCCTCCCATCAGGACGCCCTGGAAGTGGCTTATACCGTCGCCCATTCGCCACTGGTTAAAACCGCCCTGTTTGCCAGTGACCCAAACTGGGGGCGAATTCTGGCAGCGGTGGGCCGGGCCGATATTCCTACGCTTGAGATTGACCGTGTATCCATCTGGCTGGGGGATACTGCTATTGTTGACTGTGGCCAGCCCGCAGTGGGTTATACCGAAGAAGCCGGCCAGAAAGTGATGGATCAGGAGGACATCCTGATCAGGATTTCCCTGGGCGCAGGCCATTGCGCCGAAGAGATCTGGACGACCGATTTATCCCATGAGTATGTAAAGATCAATGCCGAGTATCGCACCTGAATCCATTGCCCCAATGATTATTGACAATAGAAACGTGGTTCATGTGGCAGTTGCTGTGATTCTTGGGGACGATGGCTGGGTTTTACTGGCCAAACGTCCTGAAGATAAACACATGGGCGGATTATGGGAGTTTCCCGGCGGTAAAGTCGAGCCCGGGGAAGATATCAGGGTCGCCCTGAGCCGGGAACTTCGCGAAGAGCTGGCTATCGGCGTTGCCACTTTTTCACCATTAATCAAAATTCGCCATGACTACCCTGATAAGTCTGTATTGCTGGATACCTGGGTGGTCAGTGGTATTCAGGGCGAGCCGAAAGGCAATGAAGGTCAGTTGATTCAGTGGGTTGAGAAGGATTGTCTAAATGACTATGAGTTTCCTGAAGCCAATAAGGTGATTCTCCGGGCGCTGCAACTCCCCGACCTTTATATGATTACCGGGCATTTTGCGGAAAAAGAAGCACTCTTCAACAGCGTTTTGGCAGCGCTGGATAACGGTATTCGCCTGATTCAATTTCGGGCTCATTGGCTTGAGGGGGGTGACTATCTGCGGCTGGCACGGGAACTGTCGAGTTTCGTTCAGGCCGCTGGTGGGACGCTGATCATCAAAGGGGATTTCTCCCTTTTGTCAGAGTCATGGTGCCATGGGCTGCATTTGACCTCCCGTCAGCTGGGTTTGCCGGTTAAACCTGAGAAGCGCCATAGCGGTCAGCTCCTGGTCGCCTCATGTCACGATAAGGCGCAGATCAAAGCGGCCGAGGCAATGGCGGTGGACTTTATTACCCTGTCACCGGTCAAGGCAACCGCTTCCCATCCTGAGGCCAGCCCTCTGGGGTTGGAGCGGGCGGAAATACTGACTGGCATAGCAAAAGTACCTGTGTTCTGGCTTGGGGGGATGAATCCAGAAGATACGCATCTTGCCCGACAGCGGGGTGCCAGGGGAATTGCCGCCATTCGGGCTTTTCGGGACTGATTTTCTCTGGCTTCGGAACGCCTGCTCAAAGCCACTTAGCCTGTCAATTATTGGCCAGTTTCGCTTTTATTATTATTTTTAAATAAATAGAAATTATTTAATTCCTAAAAATTATAATTGACTATTGAACCAACTCATAATTTTCCTCTCTAAAACACCAGTATCACTTAAAAAAATCACAAACAACCAATAGAGGAAGTTATTATGCCTAGTTCAGTCGGTGCACCTGCACCTCAAGTAACCGTTGTGGAACCCCACAAAAGAGATTGGACCATCGTGAGATGGTGCCACAAAGTTGCCGATAGTGTTTCCAGTAAATTTGATGCAGGAAGCACACTCGGTAAATGGCTTGGACGTGCAGTTGCTGCAGTCTTTGTGCCTTTTGGAATCTTGCCTTCCCTGGTTGGTGATGCCATCCACGGTATTAGAGGTAAAGACCTTTCTGACAGGCGTGTTGAAACCACACAGGCAGTTGAAAAGAAAATTCCGACCATGGAGGAATTTGCGGCTCTGAAAGCGGAAAAAGAAGCCCTGAAAGCGGAAAAAGAAGCCCTGAAAACGGATAAAGAAGCTCTGCTTAAGAGGGTTTCTGCGGCAGAAGCGGATGCCAGGCGAGCAAAGCTTGAAAATGAGGACCTTAATGCTCGTGCTGAAAGTCAAGCTGACGCTCTGGTTCGTATTGCTCATGAAGAAAAGCAAGAGCTCTTAAAGAATGCACAGAATAAGTTCAATAAAGAGCGCGAATCTAAAGTTCGTTGTATCCGCAGGCAGCATGGTGAACTTAAAACCAAGGACGCGGAATTAGAAAAGCAGGCAATAAAACTGAAATTTCAGGAATGGAAACTGAAAGTTCGGGATCAGAACCAGGCAGCACTGGAGACGGATCTGGAAAACTTCAAGGCTGTTGCTATTCATCACAAGAATAAAGCTGAAAGTTTCAAGAAAGTCGCAGCTGATAATTTACTAAATGCTTGCAGGGCAACAACAAAGTCTATTTCTACGGGAATGAAGTTGGAAAAGGAAAAGCAAGCAACCTGTTTTATGGCAGAAGAGTTGGTGAAGGAAAGGCAAAAAACCTGGCAAGAGAAATATCTGAATGACCTTTTTAAAGATTTCAGTGTTAAGCAAGATTTGAAAGTTTTGCTGGCTGAGGAAAATTTGGTAAGTTGTGAAGAGTTGGATAATTTAGATGAAAACTCTGTTGTTAAGGTTGAAATGAATGATGATGGGAAGCAACCAATCTTTAACCTTACCGTTATAGCGCCAGGGGCTGTTAAAAGAGTTGTTAGTATCAATTTAATTCAGTTGAACACTTTGTTGAATCGCATGGAGCAATTTGATGATGAATTGATGGATTTTGGTGCACGTGTTCGTACTGGCATTTACGCTCTGAAGACGCATGCTGAAGCATCAGATTATGACTTGGGTTCTAGAGGCTTCGGCGATTATAATGCAGATGAAGCTGTAAGTGTTCATGGTAGCGTTGATGGTGATCAGCCTTTGTCGTTTGATGGTTATGACCCGTCTTTGCAACAGGAACAATCTGCTGAGAGTCTCTTGCCTCCGCCGGGTCAAAATGCCACTGGAAACCAACCTGACGCAGAGGTTTCTGTTGATAAGCAAGATTCGGAATCTGTGAAGGCTAATAATGGTGGAGAGGGGGAATAAATCTTCGAGACTCACCTGATCTCAAGCCATAGTTTGCCCATGGCAGCGAGGCTTGAAAAGTAGTGCCATAAACCGGGGATATCCCCGGTTTTTTTATTGGCTTGCATGTCGTCTTGAGCGTCAACAGGCCCTGAACATGACTACTTAATGCCGGGTGGGCACCTCATCAAGTTCCTGGGACATCAGGTCATCAAAGGCCGGATCACCCGGGATGGTATGTTCTTCTTTTGCCCAGGCACCAAAGTCAATCAGCTTGCAGCGTTCTGAGCAAAAGGGACGGTACTTGCTTTCGGGAATCCACTTCACGGCTTTTCCGCACTGTGGGCATTTAACGGTTTTGGTCATTGCCAGGGCCTGTTGAGGTTTTGTTGCGTGCTCAGCGTATCAGGGCGCTCCTATGACGAGGCACGGCATTGCAGGAAGGCTGGTTGCCTTTCAAAATGCCGCAACGAAGTCATAGGGGTGCCCTGGTACGCCCGAAGGGTGGCTCAGAAAAGCGCCATCTGCTTTGTCAGACTTGCTTGACGTAGAATAACTACGCGCTGCACAAGTCTTTCGCGCATATGACGCTTTTCTGAGCCAGACTGCGCGTCCCGCTGAGCTCGCAACAAAACCTCAACAGGCCCTGGCCAGATAGACTTGGAAAAGGTATATCACCTCAATTCACCACAGGTGGCTGTGGCGGAGGTGCGTCCTGAATTTTGGGTTTGGAGCTGCCAATCAGGCCGAAGGTTAGCGTGCTCCAGATGGATGGATCCACGTCTTCAAACACCTTGTATCCTACAAAATTGCCATTCTTGTCCAGTGCCGGGTGGTTCGGGTAGTTCAGCCTCAACACCTCCAGGGCCTCACCGGCGGGTTCTGGCAGTTCCAGATGTTGATAGCCTTCGACCATAATGGCCAGGGCTTCGGGAACAGCAGGTGTCTGTTGCATATTCTCGACAACATAGCGCCCACGGTTGACCGCAGCAACATAGGCCTTACGTTTCAGATAATAGTTAGCGGCATGAATTTCATACTCGGCCAACCGGTTACGGAGGGCAACCATGCGCTGGCGGGCATCCGGCACGTATTTGCTCTCGGGGTAACGGCTCAGCAATTCAGAAAACTCGTTAAATGATACCCGGGCCTGGCCAGGGTCACGGCGGGTCAGATCCATTGGCAGGTATCGCTCCAGCAGACCCATGGACGCAGTGTTGGACGCCAGCCCTTTGATGTAATAGGCGTAGTCTGCATCAGGGTGTTGCGGGTGCAGGCGGATAAAACGGTCAGCGGCAGCCCTGGAGGCTTCCGGCTCGGCATTTTTGAAATAGGCGTAAATGATATCCAGTTGTGCCTGTTCAGCGAATGCACCAAAAGGATAGCGGGACTCCAGGGTTCTCAGAGATTTAATGGCTTCGGAATAGCGACCGTCCTCAAGCGCTTTGCTGGACAGTTGGTAAAGCTCGGGCTCAGACAGGGCTTCCGGGAGTTGCTCTTTATTTTTGGTGGATGCACAACCCGCCAGAAGAATAGTGGCAAACACCATCAAAATGGATCTGGTGAGAAACGGGGGCAGTACCCTGGGCAATTTTGCAGTCAAGATGGTCATGGTGTTGATTGGTTTCCGTACTTGTCCCGTGCTCTTTACACATCACTTTCTGTCGCTTTCGACAACCGCTCAGGCTTGAGAGTCTTCTTGTGATAAACTCTTCAAACCGATAAAAAGACTTACTAAACCTGCATTTAAACATAGTCTGCCGGAAAACGAAAAGACAAGATTTTACGGCGTTCTGGTTATAGCCATGTGCGGTTTGCGTTGTCGGTACTGAAAGTAGATTTATGAACTGAGTATTGCTGAATGGGCGAAGTTACTAAACATGTCATCAAAGAGAGTGTCACGGTGCCTGATGATCAGGGTGGTCGTCGATTTGATCAGATAGCGGCGGCCTGTTTTCCGGAGTTTTCCAGGGCCCGACTTCAGGAGTGGATTCGTGAGGGCTTTCTGGTGGTGGATGGCGATGCCCGAAAACCAAAAGAGAAGCTCTATGGCGGGGAACAGTTATCTCTGTCCGTTGAGGTTCAGCCCGAAGGGCAATGGGTCGCGGAAAATATCCCGTTGGACATTGTTTATCAGGATAACCATATCATGGTGATCAATAAGCCTGCTGGTCTGGTGGTTCATCCCGCTGCGGGAAACTATACCGGGACGCTGCTCAACGCCCTGTTGTATCACTATCCGGATAATGCAGCGTTGCCTCGGGCTGGCATTGTGCATCGGCTGGATAAGGATACCACCGGCCTGATGGTGGTTGCCCGTTCCCTGGCGGCGCACACCGACCTTGTTGCACAGTTGCAGGATCGTACGGTTCATCGTGAATATGAGGCCGTTGTACGTGGCGTAATGACGGGAGGGGGTATAGTTGATGCGCCGATCGGCAGACACCCGCAAAACCGCTTGAAGATGGCCGTTGTGCGCGGTGGCAAACCGTCTGTTACCCATTACCGGGTAGTGAAACGTTTTAAGGCGCACACTCATATCCGGCTTAACCTGCAAACGGGCAGAACTCATCAGATCCGTGTGCATATGAGTCACCAGCACTTCCCCCTGGTGGGTGATGACCTCTACGGTGGGGGGCTTAAGTTGCCAAAGTCATGCCCGGCTGCGCTGGAAACCGTGCTGAGAGCATTCAGACGACAGGCCCTTCATGCCCGTCAGCTTGGTCTGATACATCCGGCGACGGGAGAGTATATGGAATGGGAGGTGCCCCTGACCGCTGATTTCCAGATGTTATTGGACAGTCTGGCTGCCAATGAGCCCCTCTCGGATTGACACAGAGGAGAATGTGAGTGAGCAGTGAGCGCTTCCTGTGGGCCGACTGGCCTGCGCCGGAGGGTGTTAAAGCGTTAGTTACTACACGAAAGGGTGGGCTGAGTGACGCTGGTTTTTCCAGCTTCAACCTCGGGCTCTACTGTGGTGATGACCAGGACACAGTCCGGGCAAACCGGCAGCTACTTGAACAGGATCTTGACCTGACAACATCCCCGCTGTGGTTAAAACAGGTACATGGTGTTGCCGTTGCCGATGCCAATGCTGATCACCAGGAAACGGAAGCAGATGCTTCGGTTTCCCGCCAACCGGGAGCCGCCTGTGCTGTGCTGACGGCAGACTGTTTACCGGTTCTGTTCTGTAACCTGGAAGGAACGGTGGTCGCGGCAGCTCATGCTGGCTGGAAAGGGTTAGTGGCCGGGGTTCTTGAAGCGACGGTTCATTCCATGGCAGTGCCCCCCCAAACCGTTATGGCCTGGCTGGGGCCTGCCATCGGTCAGCATAATTTTGAGGTTGGACCGGAAGTCAGAGAGCAGTTTCTGGCGGAAGATGCTGGCTGCTCTGAAGCATTTATTCCCGGCCGTGGTGATCGCTGGTTTGCCGATCTTTATTTGCTGGCGCGCAGGCGGCTGAGCAGACTTGGCATTAACAAGGTGTACGGTGGTGAGTTCTGTAGTTATGACCAGTCTGATCTTTTCTATTCTTACCGTCGCGATGGAAATGCGTCGGGAAGGATGGCCTCCCTGATCTGGAGAGTGCCATCTCTGGGCTAGGAGCCTTTTGCCTTCCCGCATGAATGCTTCCTGTTTCAGGGAAGGGGAAGGTCAGGGCGGTAGCACGAAGCGTACATATGTACTATTAAGATACCTCCGGTATAACCAGAGGCACGGCAATGGCCAACTACACACCAATGGTCGTCAGAATTCAAACGCTAACTGAGCCTCGTAGCGATATACACGTTACGTACCCGCTTCCAGAAGTCTTATTTATCGTTTATATCAGTATTTTGAGTGG
>NZ_PJPV01000056.1 GCF_002864045.1 Endozoicomonas acroporae | reverse complement strand
CCTAATAAGCTTCCGGCTATGCCGGAAGTCATTTAACTCGTTTGCCAGCCAGTACCGCAACGGTTGCCAATCCGGCAATCACCACCACGACGGCTTCGCCGAGGGTGTCAAACGCCCGGAAATCCACCAGGATAACGTTGACGATATTGCGCCCTCGGCCTCCGCTGACACTGGTTTGGGCATAGAACTCGGAGATTGCCTGATTCATGGGTTCGGCGGTAATAATCCACAGAGCCAGAGTGATGCTGATCCCGATGCCTGCGGCAACGCCGGCGTGTACCAGGCGGCGAACCGCTGAATGCCGGGGAACCGTGTTGGCAGCCGATAGATGGCGTAACACGATGGCGATAAAGACCACCAACAGGGTCTCTACCAGCAACTGCGTTTTGGCCACATCCGGGGCGCTGTACACCAGGAAAACCAGTGTGGTCAGAAAGCCAATGGTGCCCAGTGCGGTCACCGCCAACAGCAGGGTGCGGGCCTTGACCACCACCACAGCGGCGATGACCAGAAACAGTGCCAGCAGAATATCGTAGTACTTCAGATCCCAATCAATCGGTGGCAGGGGGTGTATTTGCCAGAGTACGGTGCCGAGAAAGGCCAGTAGTACCAGGAAAAACTGCAGGCTGTATTGAGTGAGCTGACCGTGCTGTAACAGACGGGTTTGCCAGTTTGCCAGTTTGACCACTGCATCCAGCAGGGACTGATAAACAGCAGGGCCGGACGGCAGGCCGGACATAAGCTGGTCGAGCCGGGGCTTCAGGCGTGGATAGCCCACATAGAGCAAGATACCCAGTAGCAACGTGAGTGCACTTAGCAGCAGTGGCAGGTTTAACCCTTCCCAGAGCTTCACCGTTTTCGGGGTAGCCAGCATCACCGTGGCAGCGGGATCAATCACCAGACCCTGATACCAGTTCAACAGAGCCAGCGGCACAATGATTGACAACAGTGCCAGAACGATGGGGGGCAACCAGAGCAGCGGATTATGCTCAACGGCTTTCATTGGTGCGGCCTTGGCATGGTGAGGCCGTAAAAAGGGTTTGATGACGATCAGCAATGCCAGCGCCACCATAATGGCATTGGCCAGCAGCATGGTGCCGGAAAGTACCCAGCCAAATTCCAGTCCTGCTTTATAAAGGTATTCCTTGGACAGGAAACCAAACGACGGTGGCAGACCCGCCTTGGACGCAGCGGTCACCAAAGCGGCAGTAAAGCTGATGGCCAGCACCGCACGCAGGCCCGCCAGTTCATGGTATTCCCGGGTGCCGGTGGCCTTATCGATATTGCCGACCACCATAAACAGTCCGGCCTTATAAAAGGAGTGCGCGGCAATCAACAGTAACGCGGCAGTGACGGCATAGCTGCTGCCGATGCCGATCAGCATCACCAGCTGGCCAAGAATGACATTGGTGCTGAAGGCAAGCATCAGCTTTAAGTCGGTCTGACGGTAAGCCTGTAGGGCGCACCACAGGGCAGTAAAAGCACCGGCACTGCACAGCAGCGTGAACCATAACGTGCTGTCACCGTACACCGGCAGCAGTCGTGCCAGCAGGTAAACACCGGCTTTGACCATGGTGGACGAGTGCAGATAGGCACTGACGGGGGTTGGTGCGGCCATGGCACCGGGCAACCAGAAATGAAAGGGAAACTGCGCCGATTTGCTGAATGCCCCCAGCAAAACAAGCAACAGTGATGGTGTAAACCAGGCGTGCTGAGACAGCGAAGCACCCTGGGTGATGATGGCACTGAGGCTGTAGGTGCCCGCCATTTCACCCAGCATAATCAGGCCCGCCAACAGTGCCAGACCTCCGCTGCCGGTGACCAGCATGGCTTGCAGGGCGTTCTTGCGGGATTTTTCCTGTTCGTGGTTAAAGCCAATCAGCAGATAGGAGGTGAGGGTGGTTAATTCCCAGAATACGAACAGCAACAGCAGGTTATCGGCCAGCACCAGACCCAGCATGGCCAGCATAAACAGGGTCAGATAGAGGTGAAACGCACCGCGGCCTTTATAGGGTTTCATATAAGCGATGGCGTAGAGCTGGACCAGAAACCCGACGCCACTGATTAAACTGGCAAACAGGACGCTGAGGCCATCAAGGCGGAGTGAAAAATCGATACCCAGTGACGGAATCCAGGGCCAATGCAGCAGAGACTCCGGTGGTTGATAGCTGGCGCTGATCAGCAGAAAAATCCCCAGCGGCAGCAGTGCGCAGAACGCCAACCAGAGTTTAAGTGTTGGATTTTGCATGAAATAAGGCCGTAAATATCGTTTGGATGAGAAAGCCGTGATTTAAGGTGGGACATTATAATGGCACTTTCGCTTTACTATATAGACAAAAGTTATGTCACCTATAAGGGGTGTGTGTGCAGGGTGGTATTGGAGTGATCTGATGTTTCATTAACAGCTTTTTACTTTGATAGTAAAGATATAACGCGTGAATAATGATCAAGAATGACGGGTTCATGGGGATTACAAAATTCAGGGGGAGTCAAAATAAATGTGGCCATGCGAAACTCATAAATGCCCTTTAAATAATGAAATATCGGGGCGGTGCACTAACCTAGCGTGACGACTACTCAGCCCGACTTCATATTGTCCCTATTCAGCGAACCCCCTCCGGCCATGTATCATGCCTGCCTGATAAAATGACCCTCTGCTCTTCCATATAACAAAAACTTGTTTGGAAGCTTGTGTTGACAGCAAGTTTTGTGGTTAGTAGAATTTTGCGTCCTTTTGTCTAGGTGACATAGTTCATCAGACTTTGTTCTTTATAGATGCCATGGTTAGAACAAAATGAGCCAACAATCAAAGCAGTCCTCACAGGCGCAGCAAATTCGTATTCGCCTGAAGGCTTTTGACCATCGCCTGATTGACCAGTCTACGCAGGAAATCGTTGATACTGCAAAAAGAACTGGTGCGCAGGTTCGTGGTCCAATCCCTCTGCCAACACGAAAAGAACGCTTTACCGTACTGATTTCTCCACACGTCAACAAGGACGCCCGTGACCAGTATGAAATCCGTACCCATAAGCGTCTTCTCGACATTATCGAGCCCACCGAAAAAACTGTAGACGCACTGATGAAACTGGATCTGGCAGCCGGTGTCGAAGTGCAGATCAGTCTCGGTTAATGAGGCCATGGGCTCTCCATCAAAGTGTGCACACTTTTGTGTAACAGCTCTGAAGTGAGCGGCCATAGTGGGTAATAGCCCCGTACACGAGAGAGGTTGAAATGACTATCGGATTAGTCGGCAAGAAACGCGGTATGACCCGTGTTTTCACCGAAGACGGTGTTTCCATACCGGTTACCGTAATTGAGGTAGATCCAAACCGCGTTACCCAGGTGAAAACCCTGGAAGCCGACGGATATACTGCAATTCAGGTAACTTCCGGAAGCAAGAAAAGCAGCCGTCTGAGCAAGCCGGAAGCTGGCCACTTCGCCAAAGCAGGCGTTGAAGCTGGTTCTGGTCTCTGGGAATTCCGTATCGACGCTGACGCTGAATATAAAGCGGGCGACGTTATCGGTGTAGACCTGTTTGAGCAAGGTCAGAAAGTAGACGTTACCGGTCAGTCCAAGGGTAAGGGCTTCCAGGGTGCTATCAAGCGCTGGAACTTCCGTATGCAGGACGCGACTCACGGTAACTCTCTGTCTCACCGTGCACCTGGCTCTATCGGCCAGTGTCAGACTCCTGGTCGTGTCTTCAAAGGCAAGAAAATGGCTGGACATATGGGCGCTGAAAACGTGACCGTACAGTCCCTGGAACTCGTTCGCGTTGATAGCGAGCGTAACCTGCTGCTGGTCAAAGGCGCAGTACCCGGTGCAACCGGTGCTGACGTTATTGTTCGTCCAGCAGTTAAAGCACGTGCTCACGCCTGAGGGGATTAGACGATGGAACTGAAGGTAAACGGTGCAGATGCCGTTCAGGTCTCAGACGTGACTTTTGGCACTGAATTCAACGAAACCCTGGTTCACCAGGCGGTTGTTGCATTCATGGCCGGTGCGCGTCAAGGCACCAGAGCTCAGAAAAACCGCAGCGACGTAAGTGGCGGTGGTCGTAAGCCCTGGCGTCAGAAAGGTTCCGGTCGTGCACGCGCCGGTACTATCCGCAGCCCACTGTGGCGCGGGGGCGGCAAGACATTTGCTGCCAAACCACAGAATCATGCTCAAAAGCTGAACAAGAAGATGTATCGCGCAGCGCTGCGTTCCATCTTGTCCGAGCTGGTTCGTCAAGAGCGTCTTATTGTGGTTGAGCAGTTCGCTGTTGAATCACCAAAGACCAAACTGGTTGTAGCCAAGCTGAATGAACTGAACGCTAACGGCGCGTTGATCGTTGCTGATGAAGTGGATCAGAACATTTATCTGGCCGCTCGCAACATTCCTCACGTGGATGTTCGTGACGTTCAGGGTATTGATCCGGTTAGCCTGGTTGCTCACGATAAAGTCGTGATGACCGTGTCTGCCATCAAGAAGTTCGAGGAGATGCTGGGATGAACCAGGAACGTATTTTTAAAGTTCTGCTTGGTCCGCACATTTCCGAGAAGGCCACTGTCGTTGCTGAAGAGCACAATCAGTACGTCTTCAAGGTAGCCAGGGACGCAACCAAGCTCGAAATCAAAAAAGCTGTTGAGCAGCTGTTTGAAGTCAGCGTTAAAGCTGTCAGGACTGCCGTTGTTAAGGGCAAGACCAAGCGTACTCGTTTCGGTATGGGCCAGCGCTCAGACTGGAAAAAGGCGTACGTCAGCCTGGAGCAAGGTCAGGAAATTGACTTCGCGGACGCGGAATAAGGAGCTAGAGAATGGCAGTAATCAAATGCAAGCCGACTTCTCCAGGTCGCCGCTTCGTTGTCAAGGTAGTTAACCCTGACCTCCACAAGGGTCGCCCTTACGCGCCCCTGGTGGAAAAGAAAGGCAAAACTGGTGGTCGCAACAATGCTGGTCGTATCACTACCCGTCATCGCGGGGGTGGTCACAAGCAGCACTACCGTATCGTAGACTTTCGTCGCAACAAGGACGGCATTCCAGCTGTTGTTGAGCGTCTGGAATACGATCCAAACCGTACTGCGCACATCGCCCTGTTGAAATACATGGATGGTGAGCGTCGTTACATTATCGCACCTAAAGGTGTGAAAGCCGGTGATGAGCTGTTCTCCGGTGTCGATGCCCCGATCAAAGCTGGTAATACTCTGCCTCTGCGCAATATTCCACAGGGTTCCATCGTACACTGTGTAGAAATGAAGCCTGGTAAAGGCGCTCAGATGATTCGCAGTGCTGGTGCTTCTGCCCAGCTGGTCGCTCGTGACGGTGCTTACGTTACCCTGCGTTTGCGTTCCGGTGAAATGCGTAAAGTATTGGCTGACTGTCGCGCCACTCTGGGCGAAGTCTCTAACAGTGAGCACAACCTGCGCTCTCTGGGTAAAGCGGGTGCTAAGCGCTGGCGTGGTGTGCGTCCGACCGTTCGTGGTGTTGCCATGAACCCGGTAGATCACCCACATGGTGGTGGTGAAGGTCGTACTTCCGGTGGTCGTCATCCTGTGACGCCATGGGGTGTTCCGACCAAGGGTCGCAAGACTCGTTCCAACAAGCGTACGGACAAAATGATCGTACGTCGTCGCAGCGCGAAGTAAGCCTAGAGAGAGGATACGATAGTGCCACGTTCATTGAAAAAAGGCCCATTTATCGACCTTCACCTGCTGAAGAAAGTCGAAGAAGCGGCTGAAAGCGGCAACAAGCGTCCGATCAAGACCTGGTCTCGCCGCTCCATGATTATCCCAACCATGGTTGGTCTGACTCTGGCTGTGCACAACGGTCGTCAGCACGTTCCTGTCTTCGTTACCGAAGATATGGTTGGCCACAAGCTGGGTGAGTTTGCTGCAACCCGTACTTATCGCGGTCACGCAGCAGACAAGAAGGCCAAGAAGCGCTAAGAGGGTATAGAAATGAAAGAAGTTGCTGCTATGCATAAAGGCGCTCGCATTTCTGCCCAGAAAGCGCGTCTGGTCGCTGACCAGATCCGCGGCAAGGCAGTTGGCGAAGCCCTGGATCTCCTGAGCTACAGCCCGAAAAAAGCTGCAGTTCTGGTTAAGAAAGTGCTTGAGTCTGCTATTGCAAACGCTGAGCACAATGACGGCATGGACATCGATGAGCTGAAAGTCTCTACTGTCTTCGTTGACGAAGGCATGACTATGAAGCGTATTCGCCCACGTGCCAAGGGTCGTGCTGATCGCATTCTGAAGCGGTCTTGCCATATTACGGTTAAGGTTGCAGAGGTCTAAGGAGCGGTCAGATGGGTCAGAAAGTACATCCTAATGGAATTCGCCTGGGCATCGTTAAGCCCCACCGTTCAGTCTGGTTTGCAGATGGCAGCGATTACGCTGACAAACTGAATGCTGACCTGGCGGTGCGCAGTTTCATTGAAGAGAAGCTGAAAAACGCTTCTGTAAGCCATGTTGAAATCCAGCGTCCAGCGCAAAGCGCCCGCGTGACCATTCACACTGCCCGTCCGGGTATCGTGATTGGCAAGAAGGGTGAAGACGTTGAGAAGCTGCGCCAGGCAGTGTCCAAAATGATGGGCGTGCCTGTGCACATCAACATTGAAGAAATCCGCAAGCCTGAACTGAACGCCATGCTGGTCGCTCAGAGCATCGCTGGCCAGCTGGAGCGTCGTGTGATGTTCCGTCGTGCCATGAAGCGCTCTGTCCAGAACGCCATGCGTCTGGGTGCCAAGGGTATCAAGGTGCAACTGAGTGGCCGTCTTGGCGGTGCTGAAATCGCGCGTACTGAATGGTACCGCGAAGGTCGTGTGCCACTGCACACCCTGCGTGCTGACATCGATTATGCACATTATGAAGCACTGACCACTTACGGTATTCTGGGTGTCAAGGTCTGGATCTTTAAGGGTGAGGTTATCGGTGGCATGGCGCCTACTGTTGAGCCTTCCAAAGATAAAGAACAGCCAGCTCGTCGCCCTAAGAAGCGTCAGGCTAAGAGTTAAGGAGCGCGGAAATGTTACAGCCTAAGCGTACGAAATTTCGTAAGCAGCAAAAAGGCCGCAATCGTGGTCTGGCACTCCGCGGCTCCAAGGTTAGCTTCGGCGAATACGCATTGAAAGCAATCGGTCGTGGACGTATAACAGCTCGCCAGATTGAGGCGGCTCGTCGTGCCATGACCCGTCACATTAAACGTGGCGGTAAAATCTGGATCCGCGTCTTCCCTGACAAGCCGATCACCGGTAAGCCTCTTGAGGTGCGTCAGGGTAAAGGTAAGGGTAACGTGGAATACTGGGTGTGCCAGATTCAACCAGGCCGCGTTCTCTATGAGATGGAAGGTGTGTCCGAAGAGCTGGCTCGTGAAGCCTTTGCTCTTGCAGCAGCCAAGCTGCCGCTGGAAACTGCCTTCGTTAAGCGGAGCGTAATGTGATGAAAGCTGCTGAACTGCGTGAAAAGTCTGTAGAGGAGCTCAATACTGAGCTGCTCTCTCTGCTGCGGGATCAGTTTAACTTCCGTATGCAGAAAGCTACTGGCCAGCTGGGTCAGAGCCATCTGCTGAAGCAGGTTAAGCGCGACATCGCTCGTGTGAAAACCATCCTGAACCAAAAGGCAGGAGCATAAGATGGCTGAAGAACTGGTTGGTCAAAAAAAGATCCGTACACTGTCCGGTAAGGTCGTGAGCGACAAGATGGATAAAACCATCACTGTGCTCATCGAGCGCCGGGTAAAACATCCGCTTCTGGGTAAAATCGTGAAGCGGTCCACCAAGTTGCACGCTCATGATGAAAACAACGACTGCCGTATGGGTGACGTTGTTACCATCAAAGAGACGCGTCCTCTGTCAAAGAGCAAGACGTTTACGCTTGTATCCATTGACGAGCGTGCTACTCAGATCTAAGGCTACGGTGCTTTGGGCTTGAGTGACTAATGGCCGTTCCGACAGGCTTTTAAACGATCTGTCGGAACGGTTGTTTTTGTGCAAGCCGGCGAGTACCCGTCTGCAGTTTGGGCTTGGAGAATAAGCAATGATCCAGACAGAAAGTCAACTCGAAGTCGCTGATAACAGCGGCGCCCGTCGAGTTCAGTGTATCAAGGTGCTGGGTGGATCCCACCGCCGCTACGCTGGCATTGGCGACATCATCAAAGTATCCGTGAAGGAAGCGATTCCCCGCGGTAAGGTCAAAAAAGGCCAGGTGATGAACGCTGTTGTCGTGCGTACCAAAAAAGGTGTTCGTCGTCCAGACGGTTCCCTGATCAAATTCGATGGCAATGCAGCCGTTCTTCTGAACGCCAACCTGCAGCCAATCGGTACCCGTATCTTTGGACCAGTGACTCGTGAGCTGCGCGGTGAGCAGTTCATGAAGATCATCTCACTGGCCCCAGAAGTACTGTAACGGGAGCAGGTAATGAAAAAGATCCGTCGTGATGACGAAGTCATCGTAATTGCCGGCAAGGACAAAGGTAAGCGCGGTAAAGTGCAGACCGTTCGTGCTGATGGTAAGCTGGTTGTTTCTGGCATCAATATGATCAAGAAACATCAGAAGCCTAACCCGATGCTGGGCACTCCTGGTGGAATCGTAGAAAAAGAAGCGGCTATCGAAGCTTCTAACGTTGCGATTCTGAACCCTGAAACCAACAAGGCTGATCGTGTTGGCTTTGCTATCGAAGATGGCAAAAAGCAGCGCGTATTCAAGTCTAACGGCAAGCCTGTTGACGCGTAAGGGGAGAGTGATGGCAAATTTTAAAACCAAATATCGTGAAGAAATTCTGCCCATGCTCAAAGAAGAGCTGGGTGTGAAAAACGTTCATGAAGTGCCACGCATCACCAAAATCACCCTGAACATGGGTGTTGGTGAAGCGATTGGTGACAAGAAAGTCATCGAGCACGCGGTTGCTGACCTGGAAAAAATCGCCGGTCAGAAAGCTGTCGTGACCAAGGCCCGCAAATCCGTTGCTGGCTTTAAAGTCCGTGAAGGCTGGCCAATCGGAGTTAAGGTGACTCTGCGTCGTGAGCGCATGTATGAGTTCCTGGAGCGTCTGGTTGACATCGCTCTGCCACGTGTCCGTGACTTCCGTGGTCTGAGCCCCAAGTCTTTCGACGGCCGTGGTAACTACAGCATGGGTGTTAAAGAGCAGATCATCTTCCCTGAAGTTGATTACGACAAAATCGACACTCTGCGCGGTCTGGACATCACTCTGACCACTACCGCCAAGAATGACGAAGAAGGCCGTGCTCTGCTGAAGGCTTTCAACTTCCCATTCCGTAACTGATACAGGTACGAGTTTTATGGCAAAAGTATCCATGAAGCAGCGGGAACTGAAGCGTCAGCGCACCGTTGCCAAGTATGCTGAAAAGCGTGCACAGCTGAAAGCTGTGATTAACAATCCTAACAGCACTGAAGATGAGCGTTGGGATGCCCTGGTGGCTCTGCAGAAGCAGCCTCGCAATGCCAGCAAGGCGCGTCTGCGTAACCGCTGCCGCATCACTGGCCGTCCACACGGCGTACTGCGCAAATTCGGCCTGAGCCGTATCAAGCTGCGTGAAGCAGCGATGCGTGGTGATGTTCCAGGTCTGGTTAAAGCCAGCTGGTAAGCGCATTTCATCTTCGGGAGATATAGATAATGAGTATGCAGGACCCGTTAGCAGATATGCTAACTCGTATCCGTAATGCCCAGATGGCAGAGCACGCCTCTGTCACCATGCCGTCCTCCAAAATCAAGGTTGCTGTAGCCCGGGTTTTGAAAGACGAAGGTTTCATCGCTGACTACAAAGTCGCTGGCGAAGCCAAGGCTGAACTGGCCATCGAGCTGAAGTATTTCGAAGGCAAGCCAGTTATTGAAAGCCTGAAGCGTACCAGTCGTCCTGGCCTGCGTTCTTACGCTGGCAAGGAAGCGCTGCCTAAAGTGAACGGCGGTCTGGGTATCGCTATCGTTTCCACCAACAAAGGTGTTATGACCGATCGCGCTGCCCGTGCAGCCGGTGTTGGTGGCGAAATTCTCTGCACTGTGTTCTAAGGGAGGGGTATTATGTCTCGAGTAGCCAAAAGCCCTGTTGCTGTCCCTGCTGGTGTAGAGATCAAGCGCAATGGCCAGATCCTGGTGATCAAAGGTTCCAAGGGTCAACTGGAACTTATTGTTCACAACAATGTCGAAGTTGGACAGGAAGAAAACGTTCTGACGTTTGCTCCACGTGATGGTGCCAAGCACTCCCGTGCTCTGGCCGGCACTACCCGTGCCCTGGTTAACAACATGGTAACCGGCGTTACCGCTGGCTTCGAGAAGAAGCTGCAGCTGGTTGGTGTTGGTTATCGTGCAGCGGCCAAAGGTAATAGCCTGACTTTGAACCTGGGCTTCTCCCATCCGGTTGAATACGAACTGCCACAAGGCGTGACTTGTGAAACTCCGACCCAGACTGAAATTCTGGTTCGCGGTATCGACAAGCAGCTGGTTGGACAGGTTGCTGCGGAAATTCGTGAATTCCGTCGTCCTGAGCCTTATAAAGGCAAGGGTGTTCGCTATGCTGACGAACGCGTTCGTCGCAAAGAAGCCAAGAAAAAGTAAGGTAGGGTGAGATCATGATGGACAAGAAATCTTCTCGCCTGCGTCGTGCCCTTCGTGCAAGGGTTAAGATGCGTGAGCTGGGTGCCATTCGTCTGAGCATCCATCGTACGCCTCGCCACATCTATGCGCAGGTTATCGCCGCTGACGGCGACAAAGTGCTGGCATCTGCCTCCACTGTTGAAAAAGAACTGCGTGGCGACGCTACCGGTAACGTAGAAGCGGCCAAGAAAGTTGGTGCCCTGGTTGCTGAGCGTGCCAAGGCGGCGGGTGTGACCAAGGTGGCGTTTGACCGCTCTGGTTTCAAATATCACGGTCGTGTCAAGGCGCTTGCCGATGCAGCCCGTGAAGGCGGACTGGAATTCTAAGGGTAGAACGTCATGGCAAGAGAAAGAGATGAGCGTAAGCCTAACAACGACGAAGGCTTGATTGAGAAGCTGGTACAGGTTAACCGTGTCGCCAAAGTGGTGAAAGGTGGTCGTATCTTCGGCTTCACAGCGCTGACAGTCGTTGGTGATGGCAAGGGTAAGGTTGGTTTTGGTCGCGGTAAAGCCCGTGAAGTGCCAATCGCTATCCAGAAAGCTATGGAAGCTGCCCGTCGCAACATGATTCATGTTGACCTGAACGGTGACACCCTGCAGTACCCGGTTAAAGCCCGTCACGGTGCTTCCAAGGTTTACATGCAGCCAGCATCTGCTGGTACCGGTGTTATCGCCGGTGGTGCAATGCGTGCCGTTCTTGAAGTGGCTGGCGTACACAACGTACTGGCCAAGTGCTACGGTTCTACCAATCCGGTGAACGTGGTTCGTGCTACTTTTAACGGTCTGCGCGACATGCGTTCTCCTGAAGGCGTTGCTGCCAAGCGTGGCAAGTCTGTTGAGGATATCCTGGGGTAAGTCATGGCTGAGAAGATGATCAAAGTGACGCTCGTGAAGAGCACTAACGGTCGCCTCGAAAGCCACAAGGCTTGCGTACGGGGTCTGGGCCTGCGTCGTATCAACCACACTGTTGAAGTGGAAGACACTCCTTCAGTTCGTGGCATGATCAACAAGGTAGCCTACCTTGTCCGGGTAGAAGGAGAATAACATGCGTTTGAATACTCTGAGCCCGGCTGAAGGTAGCCGCAAAGAGGGTAAGCGCGTAGGTCGTGGCATTGGCTCCGGCCTGGGCAAGACCTGTGGTCGTGGCCACAAGGGACAGAAGTCCCGTTCCGGTGGTTCTGTCAAGCCAGGTTTCGAAGGCGGTCAGCAGCCACTGCAGCGTCGTCTGCCAAAGTTTGGCTTTACTTCACGCAAAGCGCGTTTTACTGCTGAGATTCGTCTGCACGAACTGAACAAGGTCGAAGCTGACGTGATCGATCTGGCAGCGCTGAAAGCAGCTGACCTGGTCAGCGGTAGCATCCAGCGCGCCAAAGTGGTACTGTCTGGCGAATTGGCTAAAGCAGTCACCATCAAAGGTCTGGCTGTTACCAAAGGCGCCCGTGCTGCGATTGAAGCTGCCGGTGGTAAGATCGAGGACTAAATGGCTAAGACATTACCTGTTGGGAATCAAAGCGGCTTAAACGAGCTCTGGTCTCGCGTTAAGTTCGTGTTTCTGGCGATCCTGGTTTACAGGATCGGTGCGCACATCCCTGTGCCGGGCATCAACCCTGATGCGCTGGCTCGGATGTTTCAACAAAATGAAGGCACCATTCTGGGTCTGTTCAACATGTTCTCTGGCGGTGCGCTGGAGAGAATGTCGGTACTGGCCCTGGGTATCATGCCTTATATTTCGGCGTCCATTATCGTTCAGTTGATGAGCGTGGTGAGTCCGCAGTTGGAGCAGCTCAAGAAGGAAGGTGAGTCCGGACGTCGCAAGATCAGCCAGTACACCCGCTACCTGACCGTTGCCCTTGCCCTGGTCCAGGGTACTGGCATGACTGTCGGTCTGGCCAATCAGGGTGTTGCCTTCAGCACTGACCTCAGCTTCTATATTGTCGCTGTGGTCACGTTCGTCACCGGTGCCGTCTTTATGATGTGGCTGGGCGAACAGGTGACTGAACGGGGAATCGGCAATGGTATTTCGATTCTCATTTTTGCAGGTATTGTCGCTGGTCTTCCAAGTGCGATTGTGCGGTCTTTCGAGTCCGCACGTCAGGGTGATATCAACATCCTGATGTTGCTCGCCGTTGCCCTTCTGGCAATTGCGATCATCGCATTTGTGGTCTTTATCGAACGGGGTCAGCGCCGGATAACCGTAAACTACGCCAAGCGTCAACAAGGGCGCAAGGTGTTTGCGGCCCAGAGCAGCCATCTGCCATTGAAGGTGAATATGGCCGGTGTTATTCCAGCTATTTTCGCTTCCAGCCTGCTGCTGTTCCCTGCGTCCATTGCGCAGTGGTTCGGCCAGGGTGAAGGCATGGGATGGCTACAGGACATTGCTCTGGCGCTGGGTCCGGGTCAGCCACTGAACATCATACTGTTCTCGGCAGGCATCATCTTCTTCTGCTTCTTCTACACTGCCCTGGTCTTTAATCCAAAAGACGTGGCAGATAACCTGAAGAAGTCTGGTGCATTCATCCCCGGTATTCGTCCGGGCGAGCAGTCTGCACGTTATATTGATGGTGTCCTGACTCGCCTGACCATGTTCGGTGCTCTCTATATGACAGCAGTGTGTCTGTTGCCTCAGTTCCTGGTAGTGTCGGCCAATGTGCCGTTCTATCTGGGAGGTACCAGCCTGTTGATCGTGGTGGTCGTGGTGATGGACACCATGGCTCAGGTGCAGTCGCATCTCATGTCGCATCAGTATGAGTCGCTGCTGAAGAAATCCAATCTTAAGGGCTATGGCTCTGGCGGTCTGATCCGCTAAGCCACTCTCATTGAGAATAGTTCTGCAACGGTTGTGGAGTTAGTTATGAAAGTACGCGCGTCGGTTAAAAAAATCTGCCGCAACTGCAAGATCATCAAGCGTAAGGGTAATGTACGTGTGATCTGTCAGGAGCCGCGTCACAAACAGCGTCAGGGCTAATCATTGTTGGGAATCTACGGATTCTCGCGATAGCAGGACTCTGGTCTAATGTGACCTCAGGCAAAGCCAACCGCTCATGAAATTGTTCATGAGCGGTTGTGTTTTATCGAAAGGGGGATTACAATTTCCGCCTTTCGACCTGTTGGAAATGCCCTTTGCTGCGTGAGTGTTTTAGCTTTGCTTGATTGCTCCGTTGGCCAGGTGTTTTCTTCAGGATGAAAGCAGCCATTTCTGAAACAATGGTTCTTTCCGGCGTTTCAATATGGTGACGTGTTTCAGTTTAATTTGGTTTTGCTGAGCAATCAGGAATGATCAACTGAATAGCTGTTACACGGTTAAATGTAATAACGGAGACGATTGAATGGCCCGTATTGCTGGCGTCAACATTCCAGATAACAAACATGCCGTTATCTCGTTGACCTACATTTTTGGTATCGGTAAGACTTCAGCTCAGCAGCTGTGTGCTGCTACTGGCGTTAACCCGTCTGCCAAAGTATCTGAATTGAGCGAAGATCAGCTGGAATCCCTGCGTACTGAAGTTGCAAAACTCAACGTAGAAGGTGACCTGCGTCGCGAAATCAGCATGAACATCAAGCGCCTGATGGACCTGGGTTGCTACCGTGGCCTTCGCCACCGTCGCAGTCTGCCGGTTCGTGGTCAGCGCTCGAAGACCAATGCCCGTACTCGTAAGGGTCCGCGCAAACCGATTCGTAAATAAGATCGTTGCATTTCTCTGAAGAAACGCTTTGTATAGTTTTTTTCTATTAAATGCTTTTCTTTGCAGAGATTAACGAACTTTTAAATACAGGATTTGTTCTGATATGGCAAAGCCAGGTACTCGTACACGTAAGAAAGTTAAAAAGTCGGTTGTGGATGGCATCGCCCATATTCACGCCTCTTTTAACAACACTATCGTGACAATTACCGACCGCCAGGGTAATGCACTCTCCTGGGCAACCGCAGGTGGCTCCGGCTTCCGTGGTTCCCGTAAGAGCACGCCATTTGCTGCGCAGGTTGCAGCTGAGCGTGCCGGACGTGCCGCCGCTGAGTTCGGTCTGAAGAATTTGGACGTGAATGTTAAAGGGCCTGGTCCAGGCCGTGAATCCGCTGTACGCGCGCTCAACGCTTGTGGTTTCAAGATCAATAACATCACTGATGTTACCCCGATCCCACACAATGGTTGTCGTCCGCCCAAGAAGCGTCGTGTATAAGCAGGAGACCGGTAAATGGCTAGATATATAGGTCCTAAGTGCAAACTGTCTCGTCGTGAAGGCACTGATCTCTTCCTGAAGAGTGGTGTTCGTGCGCTCGAGTCAAAGTGCAAGGCAGAAAATGCTCCTGGCCAGCATGGCCAGCGTCGTGGTCGTCTTTCCGACTACGGTGTTCAGCTTCGTGAGAAGCAGAAAGTTCGTCGTATCTACGGTGTACTGGAAAAGCAGTTCCGTAACTACTACAAGGAAGCTGACCGTCTGAAGGGTGCAACCGGTTCAAACCTGTTGCAACTTCTGGAGTCTCGCCTTGATAATGTGGTTTACCGCATGGGATTCGGTTCTACCCGTGCAGAAGCACGCCAGCTGGTCAGCCACAAAGCTGTCATGGTTAATGGCAAGACTGTAAACATCCCGTCTTATCAGGTTAAGCCTGGTGACGTTGTTGCTATCCGTGAAAAGGCAAAGAACCAGCTGCGCATCAATGCAGCGCTTGAACTTGCTGCCCAACGTGGTTTCTCCATCTGGGTAGAAGTGGACGCCAGCAAAAAAGAAGGTGTCTTCAAGACGCTGCCCGAGCGGAGTGATCTGGCGGCCGACATCAACGAGAGCTTGATCGTCGAGCTGTACTCCAAGTAAGGGATAGACAGTTAGGTGGGGTGTAACATCCATGCAGAATTCGGTTACTGAATTTCTAACTCCTCGACACATTGATGTTGAGGAAATCAGTCTGACACGGGCAAAGGTCACCCTGGAGCCGCTGGAACGTGGTTTTGGGCATACCTTAGGCAATGCCCTGCGTCGCATTCTTCTTTCCTCAATGCCCGGTTGTGCCGTGACTGAGGTAGAGATTGATGGCGTGCAGCATGAATACAGTGCTATTGAAGGTGTTCAGGAAGACGTTATTGAAATCCTGCTCAACCTCAAAGGCCTGGCTATTCGCATGACTGGCCGTGACAGCGTTACTCTGACTCTGAGCAAAAAAGGCGAGGGTGTCGTCACTGCTGCTGACATCCAGCTGGATCATGATGTTGAAATCGTGAATCCTGATCATGTTATTGCCCACATGAATAACAAGGGCAAGCTCAACATGAAGCTGAAGGTTGCTCGTGGTCGTGGGTATGAATCAGCCGACAGCCGTCGTCAGGATGAAGAGGAAACTCGCGCTATCGGCCGTCTGCAGCTGGATGCCACCTATAGCCCTGTATACCGTGTTTCCTATGTCGTAGAAAGTGCTCGTGTAGAACAGCGTACTGACCTCGACAAGCTGGTTATCGATCTGGAAACCAATGGTACTCTGGATCCTGATGAAGCCATCCGTCGTGCTGCTACTATTCTGCAGCAGCAGCTGGCGGTATTCGTGGATCTGGAAGGTGAGTCCGAGCCAGAGCCTGTGAAGGAAGAAGACGAGGTTGATCCGATTCTTCTCCGTCCGGTTGATGATCTCGAACTGACCGTACGTAGTGCTAACTGCCTGAAGGCAGAGAACATCTACTACATTGGTGACCTGATCCAGCGCACTGAAGTTGAGTTGCTCAAGACCCCGAACCTGGGTAAGAAGTCCCTGACTGAAATCAAGGATGTTCTGGCCTCCCGTGGTCTGAGCTTGGGTATGCGTCTTGATAACTGGCCACCTGCCAGTTTGAAGAGCGACGATAAGGTTTCTGCTTAATTGCAGCCAGGAGCCGCCACTGTTGCAGAAACAGAAGCGGTTCCTGGTAAGAAGAGGAAGTTTGTGCCATGCGTCATCGTAAGAGTGGCCGCAAGCTTAACCGGAACAGTTCTCATCGCAAAGCGATGTTCAAGAATATGGCTGCTTCCCTGGTTGAGCACGAAGTAATCAAGACAACACTGCCAAAAGCGAAAGAGCTGCGCCGTGTTGCTGAACCGCTGATCACCCTGGCTAAGGAAGACAGCGTTGCTAACCGTCGGCTGGCGTTCGATCGTCTCCGTAACAAGGCTGCGGTAGGCAAACTGTTTACTGATCTGGGCCCGCGTTTCAAAGAGCGTCCAGGCGGTTACATCCGTATCATCAAGTGCGGATTCCGTCATGGTGACAACGCGCCTATGGCTTATGTCGAGTTGCTGGACCGTCCTGCTGTTGCAGCAGTAGAGTCCGCTGACGAAGAATAAGTCAGAAAAAAGCCGGGTTATCCCGGCTTTTTTGTTTTCACCCTGCCATAAAGTTCTTTTACTGTTTCTCTGTGTGTTCTTAGCATCTTGCCCTTCATAATCAGTTAACCAACTGTCATCGAATATATTCTATCCATTGGCCATTCTACTTCAGAAGATGAGTCGGGATGTTATAAACGCTTACCAATTGGTTAGTGATTTATGTGAAAACAAATGGAAAATAATATTTAGTATCTCGAATCACTTTATGGAACTTTGATTTGACTTTCTGTCAGGTTAATTAACAACGATAAAGAACTATTTAAACTTTTAATGATCAAATCTTCATAATCAAATTTTTAATTGCAGGAATGAGTTATGCTTTACCCTCCATCCTTTGCAACCCCACCGCGTCAGACGGAGTCAGTCGGTGGCAAGCAACGAAATGCCCAGGAGATTAAGTTCATTCGTGAATTGTCCCCCCAGGAAGCCAGAATGGCTGAAGAATTATATGGTCAGCTTAAAGTACGTCATCACAGTAGCTCAGATCACTCCTGTCATTGTTTAGTGAAGTTCAGTTATTTTGATCGACTAGTTGGCTTTAAAAGGGCTGGAGAGAAACCTTTCATTATCCAGGTTCACGATAAAAACAGTTCATATATAGGCAAAGGTGCTTTTGGAAAAGTCTATGAAAGTAGTCATTTGGTCCGAAAGTCAGAGAAATGTTGGGGAGTTCCTCAAGGGCAGCAATATAACAGAATTATGAAGATCCAGAGAAACACTGAAGTTGCCCGGAGTGAAATGGATTTTCATTCGGTTCAGCCCGGATCGTTAGGTGCTGGAAAATTTAAAGGTTACCAATATCTGGATCAACTACGCATTCCCGGAGAATGTTTGCAGAAGTATTTTGATGATCAAAAATGGCCACTGAAAGACAGGTTTGACTGTGCTGTGGCTATGTTGATTTGTGCTAAGACTTTCGTGGCTGGGGGGTTAGTTCATCCTGATCTTAAACCGTCCAACATGATGTATGATGAGGTTAATAAAGAGATCTTTTTTATTGACAATGCCCATGTATTTGATCTTGAAGATCCATCAGTGCCCAGGCCCCAGAATCTAGTGGGGACACCGTTTTTTATTGAGCCTGACCAACACCAGAAATCAGAAATTACAGCCAAGTCGATGGTGTTTTCCCTTGGAATTATTTTGTTGAATTTATTTTCTGATGAACCTGGTAAATATAAAGTTGCCGAGTCTCGGACTGTTCAGCGTAAGGACTTAAAACTAAATCTGGCGAAATTTCTTCCAAAACTCAGGATAGACAGTAATGATTTCGTCCAGCAGCTGTCAGGTTTCTTAACTCAGATGGTTTCGACAAACAGCGCCTCTCGTCCCGACTTAGACGAATGCCTGGGGAAAATGACCGCTTTTTCCAGTGGATACAAAATCATTGAAGAAGCTGCTAGTCAATTGAAGTTGGCCAAAGATAGCGTTGAAAGTTTGAAAAAGGAACTAACGTTGATAGAACAAAGCCGTAGTTTAGTTAAAAGACAGGGTATAACAGAACAGAAATTCAAACAACTAAAAGAAGAAGGTGCTGCGAAAGAATATGAAATGCAGATGAAATTGGAAGTGCAGCAGATTGCAATCGATAAGATGAAAGAAGAGCAGAACCAGAAATTGGAAAAGTTAATGCAGGTACAACAGCTGAAGTTTGAAAAACAGCAGCAAGAAACCGAATCGCTGGAAAAACAAACTGCTCATTATAAAGCTGTGGCAAAAAGTGCGCAAAGTGATGTCGAGCTGAAATCTCGTATACTGGAAGCGCAGACAGAAGAAGTAAAAAAGATGAAAGGAGTCCTTTTCAATCAAGAAAAAGAATTGGAGACGTTGATAGAAGAGGTTGCCAAGGCAGAGGAGCAGAATCGGGAGGTGGATATAGCGCGTAACGAGGCGGAGGCAGCGCGTATAGAGGCTGAGCAGGCACTCACAGAGGCACAAAATAGAAATTCTCAATATAAACTAAAGCTGAGAAAAGTGGAAAATGATCAAAAGCTTGCAACGTCTAAATTGGAAGAATTTGAAATCAATGAGCAAAAACTGCTGGCTGAGAAAGCTTCTCAAGAGACGAAAGTAAAGGAACTTTCGAGTAAGCTGTCTAAAAATCTAAAGGCACCTTTGGATAGGTTGAAAAAGGTAGCAAGTAATCGGGGTGATATAGATAAAGCTGATTTTTGTACGATATTGCCTGGTATTATAGAAACCCAGCTATCCAATTCTGAGCAGATCAGATTACTGGAAGAGATTGGAATATTTATTTTTTGCAATATTGGAGCCACCTATACCCATAAGTCCAATTTAAGGCCTTTTTCCTTATATCCCCGTCGGCAGTCTGATTTCACGAAGACTCAACTAATTCATTTGGAGGCAGTTTCATCCCAGGCTAAAGCGCTGGCAGAAAAGATGTTAAAAGGTAACGAAGAAAGTAAGCGGCAGGCGTGCGATTTTTTAACCAAAGGTTTTGCTACACGGGTTCAGGTCACAGATGCTTTAACAGCAGACAATGGCTGGGCTGAATCACTGCTGGCCTCCACTCCCGGAATTTCAAAATATCAGTTCACGTCAGAAAATGTGGCAAAGTTTAAGAAATCTTACCTCTCTCATTATTTTCAAGATGGCAGGGAAGGTGACCCCGGTAAAAGCAAACAACTGGCAGTTTATATGGCGGATTTGGAAAAAATGGATGAAGCCAGTGCGGCAAGGAGTTTGCTGGCTATGCTCGCAGCTAAAGGACCTGTGGCAAATTTTGATGCTTTAGAGAATGAGTTTTTGTCTATTCTCACCAGGCCGGACGCATATACCAGAGGGGCGCAGGACACTGTCACCTGGTTTGCTGAATTTGTGTGTGAAAGTGTCGTTGGAGAGAAACTTATTCGTCAGGATATTGATTCGCCATCGGCAACCAAAATGAAGCATATTGCTTTGCTGCGATCTGCTTATGCTGAGGTTTTAAATCCATTAATAGGGCAGAAACTGGATTCGCTGACCGTTAAAAAATTAGCGGAGAGTCGCCTGGTGAACTTCTCTCCCGTTCAATACCAGCATGAACTTCAAGGTTCTCAAAATGATCTGAAGTATAAAGTGACAGCACTTTTGGAGTCAGAGGAAAATATTGCAGTCTACAAGGATTACTTGCATAAAAAGTTCGCGGCAGATTTTTCTGTTTTTTAGTGTCAGTTACCCGGATCTGACCGTGATCCTACCACTTGCACCTGCCTTTCGGTTTGAGGTTTATCTCTCGGCCTGGCACCTTTTGAATGGAACTTAATCATTGTTTTAAGGTCGAACGGCGTTATTGATGAGTGCAGGATTTTATTCTGAAAGCAGCATTAATCGCCCACTCAAAGCCTGCTTGCTGGGTTGATCAACAGGCCTGTTCAAGCAGGGTTTCTGACCCTTCCGTAAGTGCATTTTACGGTAAAAGTGTCTCAAACCTTAGTTCCCAAAGAGTCACAGGCACCGCTCTGTATAATGGCAAGTGTGTTGAGGATGCTTTTTGGGAACAAAAACCATTACAAGGACGTCAAATCACTTCGGCTGATGTGCTTACAGCCTATGGACATGATACATCTTCTATCAGAAGCGGCTTTTTCCTGCAAAAACTGTGCTTACAGAACATTCTGCATGGCAATAGAGTCGTTACCCCGATTCAGGTCATTGAAGAGTTCTCCCGACAGCCAGATCGAAATCATAAGTTCAAATTAGCGATAGCACGCTTCATGGCGGAATGTTGTTTGATGGGCCTGTACTTGAATGGTCATCCGGTCACTCCGGATTCGGTGGTCATGGCTTATCACGCCATCGGGGCAACACTGGAGCTGGCGCGCTTCAAGTCGGAATGTTGCCTTAGGTATCTGCTGTTGAATGGCCGACAGGTTACACCGGATGAGGTGGTTAAGGATTTCCCGGATAGTCCGGGAGGCAAACTGGGGATAGCCCGTTTTAAAGCGGAATGTTGCCTGAAGTGCCTGCCGTTGAATGGTCGGCAGATCACACCGGAGGAAGTGGTTAAGGATTACCCGGATAGTCCGGAAGGTAAGCTGGGGATAGCGCGCTTTACCGAAGAATGTTGTTTGAGGGGCTGGCTGCTGAATGGTCAGCAGGTGACACCGGATGAAGTGGTTAAGTATTTCCCGGATAGTCCGGTAGGCAAACTGGGTATAGCGCGCTTTAAAGCTGAATGTTGCCTGAACAACTTGCCATTGCATGGCCAGCATGTCACAGCAGATGAGGTGGTTAAGGATTATCAGGCAGTCGGGGCGCCACTGGCGCTGGCACGCTTCAAAGCGGAATGTTGTCTGAGGAGCTTGCTATTGCATGGCCAGCAGGTGGCACCGGAAACGGTGGCAAAGGATTATCAGGCCGCCGAAGCCCCACTGGAGCTGGCACGCTTCAAAGCAGAATGTTGCCAGCGGGGGCTGCTATTGAATGGCCTGCAGGTCACGCCGGATGCGGTGGTTAAGGATTATCTGGCCATTAACGCGACACTGCCGCTGGCACGTTTCAAAGCGCAATGTTGCCTGAGGGGGGTGCCGTTGAATGGCCAACGGGTTATACCGGAAGCGGTGGTCAGGGATTATCAGGCCGTTAAAGCGACACTTGATCTGGCGCAGTTTAAGGGACAATGTTGCTTTAGGGGGAAGCTGTTGAATGGTCAACAGGTTACACCGGATGAGGTGGTTAAGGAGTATCGGGCAGCCAGGGCAGCACTGGGGCTTGCCCGTTTCAAAGCGGAATGTTGCCTGAGGGGTATGTTGCTGAATGGCCGGCAGGTTACAGCGGCTGCGGTGGTTAATGATTTTCCGGCAAGCCCGGAAGGCAAACTGGGTGTAGCGCAATTCAAAATGGAGTGTTGCCTGCGGGGCCTGGCGTTGAATGGCCGGCAGATCAAACCGGATATGGTGGTTAAGGATTTACCGAAGTGTTCGGACAGTAAACTGGCGATAGCACACTTCAAAGCGCAGTGTTGCCTGAGGAGCATCGCACTGAATGGTCAGCAGGTTACACCGAATGAGGTGGTTAAGGGTTTTCAGGCAATCAGGGCAAAACTGGCGCTGGCATGTTTCAAAGCGGAATGTTGCCTGAAGGGTATGTTGCTCAATGGCCAGCAGGTCACAGCGGCTGAGGTGATCAAGGATTTTCCGACGAGTCCGGAAGGCAAACTGGGGATAGGGCGCTTCAAAGCGGAATGTTGCCTGAGGGGGGTGCCGTTACAGGATCGGCCGGTGACACCGGATACGGTGGTTAAAGCGTTCCCGGACAGTCCGGAAGGCAAGCTGGGGGTTGTGCGCTTCAAGGCAGAATGCTGCTTCAGGGGCATGTTGTTGAATGGCCAGCAGGTCAACCCGGATGAGGTGGCTAAAGACTATGTCCGTGGTGGTTGGCTGCTGGAAAGGGCTATTTTTTATTCCCAGCTGGCATTGAATGCAAGAATAGTGCATGGCTCCTGTTTGGATAACCAGAGAGTATTGGCAGCGTTTAATACAGTGCCCGGGGATCATTCTTCAAGACAAACCAGGTTTCTGATTCAACGGCTGGAACAATGTCAGCCGTATGATGAAGCCAGCGAGGTTCAGGACATTTTTCAAGAAGCCTGTCAAACCTTAAACAACTTATCGGTCAAAGACGATGAGCAGCATCGAGTGCAATGTATCCTGAAATTCATGGCGATGCAGCATGAGCTGCCAATGAATCATCAGAGCGTATCAGCAAAACAGGTATTGCAATCCATCAATACACTGAGGCGCTCATTTCAGAATTTACGCCTGCATTTCTTCTTCCTGGCTCATTGCTACAGTAAGAGACTGCCTATTGATGGACGACAAATCCATAAGGATCAGGTGCTGGAGTGCCTTAATAGTTTCCCTGAAGGAAGTAAGCAGCGCCATGCGTTGCGCTGCTGGTTTGAACAATACAGCTCCAAAGCCAATATATCTGATCAGCGGCTGTTTCAGCCGGTTATCCCCAGAAGTGGTATTGACAACTATGGCCGGGTAGCAAAACCGTTAGAGGTATCCGATACCAATCCTGGCCAGGAAGACCTTTCCCCTCCTCAGGTTAAGGAGTTCAGGAATGCACCAGATAATGCATCGGTTGCTCAGGCATTATTTTCCACCATTGTGGCTCAAGCCCGGAAGCAATGGGCAAAAACAAGGGGACCAGGTTTCCAGGACAAGCAAGCTCAGCGGTTAGATGCGCTGACGCTAAAAGCACTGGAAATTATTCAGGACGTCAATCGCTCTTATGCCGATCCCCCCATTCTGATTACTGGTTCATACGCCCGTTTTTTGCAGAACCTCTGCACGGCATTTAATGATATTGACATTATCTGTACGACAGAAAAATCGGCCACCATACTCTTTGAGAAGTTGCAGGCACTGAACACCGATGAGGATTCAGAAATCACACAAAGCATCACCTTCAGGCCGGTCCCGGGGTGTCAGGCGATTAAATTGCCACAGGCCTGCAATATTGATCTTAGATACGGTGATTTGGGGATCAAAACGATGGGGCTGCAAGTCAGTGTGGACTCCAGAGTCATTGATACGAATGAAGCACGACTGGCCGTTCACGTCCCTGGTGTTGAAAGGCCTGTATGGTGTTTGTCGTTTACTGAAGAAACCAGATTATTGAACGATGCGCTGGAATACCTTGTTGAGAACCTTGATCCGCTGACAAGGAAATTACAAAAAGGGGCTGTATTTGACATACCTCGAACCCTTCTTTTTAACGATCCTCAAAACGCCCATGAGCGCATTTATGGCTTGCTGATACGCTCACTGCTTACCCTGAATAAAGCCCGGCAGTTTATCGCCCTGCGCTGTGAGGAAGAACCCGAAACACCAAACTGCCGGACTGACCGGCTTCGACAGGAACAACATCGCCTTCATGAACTGACTGGGAATCTTCAAATAAAATTGGCCACCCATGTGTGCCGTGATGATTTTGAGCACAGGGTTAACGGCTGGCTGGCGACAACTCAGCTCGTTAATGATTACCAGCTCAAGAGGAAGGATTTTGTCAAAGTGCTGCTGGCGATGATGAATCCTGAATAAGATCAGGTAGACTCGACGCATTGAACATGATCATTGGTAAGTAGTTAACCAAATGAAATCGTATTTTCTGACTAAGTGGGCAGTCACTCTGCGGCGTTACAACTACGGTCACATAGCTACGGCTATGCTCCCTGCGTTGTGCCTTGCATAGTAACTGCCCACTTAGCCAGAAATATACGATTCCATTTGGCCAACTACTTATCCCCGAAAAATGATGCTTGCTGATAACCTGTGAAAAATTAAGGAGAAATGCTATGGGTCTGTTTGATGCCTTACTGGGCAATGCAGGTGAGATGAGCAATACGGAAGCAATGGAGGATCTGGCAACCATTCTTAATCCGTCGGAGTCCATAGAGCTGGCCTATAAGCTGGTGCGGGATATGGTGGTTTTGACCAATCACCGGTTGATTCTGATCGACAAGCAGGGGCTTACCGGACGCAAGGTTGAATATCGCTCAATACCTTATAAGTCGATCACCATGTTTACCGTGGAGTCCGTAGGCCATTTTGATCTGGATGCTGAACTGAAAATATGGATTTCCGGCCAGCCAGAGTCAATGCAGATGGAATTTAACAGCAAAACCAATATTTATAAGCTTCAGGCAATCCTGGCGGCGAAAGTGGCAGGGCAATAATTGCTTGCCAGCCAATCGTTGATAAAGGCCACCATCGTGGCCTGTTCGGTTTAGCCCTGGACTCTCAGCAGGTTTGAGAGTGCCGGATTGGGTTTGTCGGCGGCTTTGAAAATCAGTGCGATTTTGCCAATCGTTTGAATGAGGTCAGAGTTTGTGGCGCTGATCAGTTCGCTAACCAGTTGCTGGCGGGTTTCCCGGTCGCCAATGGCGAATTTCACTTTGATCAGTTCATGGTCATTCAGTGCGCGTAATGTTTCTTCAACCACGCCATCTGTCAGCCCCTTGTCTGCCACAATGACGACAGGGTTCAGGTTGTGGCCGATGGTACGGAAATGCTTCTTTTTGGCTGCATTCAAGCTCATGTTTGCTATTCCTGATAATTTCTTTAATAACGAATCGTCATACACGATATCTGATGATGGGTATGACCGTATTTTTCCAGAGAAGTTTTCGTTAATGCAGGTTGGGGACAGAAAAGTACTGTTCATGGAGCGCTTAACGGTCATTGACTGGGTGTCGAAGAGAGCGAATTAATGTCCAGCGCCGTGGACTGCGGAATGGGGCTCAGGCTGGCAGCATATAAGTCACTCGACAGCATATTCAAGCTTCTGGTGGCGCATGCTATCGCTTTCTGGCTGCTGAGGGAAGTGTGCCTGCTGTTCGAGGCTGCCCGTATAAGTGGTGACCTGTCTCTTCGGCAGTGATTGAACAATACGTATTATGCTGATGGTGTTACGGCTGTCGGTGATTACTGACTCCACAATAATAAACTTGCCAAAGCGTTTGACCAGCGCAAGTGTGTGGAAAGTGTTGGCTTGTGGTGCGTAATAACCCCTAATCATTCGCTTAATCTTTTATTGTCTTCTGCTGTCACAGCCATGCTGTATAAGATATTATCGCCATGACTTTTACTTTAAGTAGTTAACCAAATATTTTTCAGGCAACGTTCAGGCTTAATTTACAGGCAGTTTGCAAAAAGATTATGGCGAGATCCAAAAGTAGTGGTCGCTGGTTAAAAGAGCACTTTGATGACCACTATGTAAAGCAGTCGCAAAAAGATGGTTGGCGATCCAGGGCCAGTTATAAACTTCTGGAAATTCAGGAGAAGGATAAACTCTTTCGCCCGGGTATCCGGGTGGTTGATCTGGGTGCTGCACCCGGTGGCTGGTCTCAGGTAGCGGTTGAGTTAGTGGGTGATCAGGGGCGCGTGGTTGCTTCTGATATTCTGCCAATGGATCCCATCGCCGGGGTTGACTTTGTTCAGGGTGACTTTACAGAAGACGCGGTGCTGGAACAAATACTCGAAACCATCGGTTCGGACCGGGTAGACCTTGTAATTTCCGATATGGCCCCCAATATGAGTGGAGCACTCTCTGTTGATCAGCCCAATGCCATGTACCTTGTGGAACTGGCACTGGATCTGTCCAGGCAGGTATTGCGTAAAGGAGGTGTTTTCCTGGTTAAAGTATTTCAGGGTGAAGGCTTTGATGCCTGTCTGAAAGATATGAAAACCAGCTTTGACAAAGTGCAGACTCGCAAGCCGACGGCTTCCAGGGCGCGCTCAAGAGAAGTATATCTGCTGGCCTCGGGCTTCAGGGGATAATACCGGGCGTTGAATAATAGGATGCATTAATCAGCATGATAGAAGACAATCACTGTCACACCGTCCGCTGATCGTGTATCGTTGCAGATAAGCATTAATACATAATCACAGCGAGCCAGGGGAACGTGCTCAATATAAACGATTACCTGAGGCTTAAGTACGCTCAAGAGAGGTTAGCCCCTTGAATGATATGGCAAAAAATCTGATTCTCTGGGTCATAATCGCCTTGGTGCTATTGACCGTCTTTAAAAACTTTGATGGCATGCAGTCGTCTACCCAAAAGGTTGCCTATTCTGACTTCATCAGCATGGTAGAAAATCGCCAGGTCAGTAAGGTTGTCATTGATGGTTTTACCATCACCGGCATGTTAAACAACAGTGAACGTTTTGAAACCAATCTGCCGCCCACGGTGCCAGACAACAAACTGATGGATGAACTCCTGCTGGGCAAGGTACAGGTTGAGTCCAAGCCTATTGAAAAGCAGAGTATCTGGACACAGCTATTGGTGGCCAGCTTCCCGATTCTGGTGATTCTTGCGGTATTTATGTTCTTCATGCGTCAGATGCAGGGCGGCGGCGGAGGCCGGGGTGGCCCGATGAGCTTTGGCAAAAGCAAGGCACGCCTGCTGTCTGAAGATCAGATCAAAACCACGTTTGCCGATGTAGCCGGTGTTGAAGAGGCCAAGGAAGATGTTCAGGAGCTGGTCGACTTCCTGAAGGATCCCGGTAAATTCCAGCGTCTGGGTGGTCGTATTCCCCGGGGCGTTCTGATGGTGGGTCCGCCGGGTACCGGTAAAACCCTGATCGCCAAAGCGATTGCCGGTGAGGCCAAGGTTCCGTTCTTTACCATCTCCGGTTCTGACTTTGTTGAAATGTTCGTGGGTGTTGGTGCTTCCCGTGTCCGTGACATGTTTGAGCAGGCCAAGAAGCAGGCCCCCTGCATTATCTTTATTGACGAGATTGATGCGGTCGGTCGTCATCGTGGTGCCGGTATGGGCGGTGGTCACGATGAACGTGAACAGACCCTCAACCAACTGCTGGTTGAGATGGACGGTTTTGAAGCGAACGACGGTATTATTGTAATTGCCGCTACCAACCGTCCTGATGTTCTTGACCCTGCGTTATTGCGTCCCGGTCGTTTTGATCGTCAGGTGGTGGTTGGCTTGCCGGATATCCGTGGTCGTGAGCAGATCCTTAAAGTGCATATGCGCAAGGTTCCGGTTTCTGACAATGTGCAGCCTTCGGTTATTGCCCGTGGTACTCCCGGATTCTCCGGTGCCGACCTGGCTAACCTGGTTAACGAGGCGGCACTCTTTGCGGCACGGGCTAACCAGCGCACCGTTGGCCAGAAAGAGTTTGATCTGGCGAAAGACAAAATCATGATGGGCGCTGAGCGCAAGTCCATGGTCATGAGTGATAAGGAGAAGAGCAATACGGCTTATCACGAAGCCGGTCATGCCATTGTTGGCCGATTGGTTCCGGACCATGATCCAGTCTACAAAGTGAGTATTATCCCGCGAGGCCGGGCACTTGGGGTGACCATGTTCCTGCCTGAAGAGGACCGCTACAGCCAGAGCCGCCAGGCACTGCTGAGCCAGATATGCTCACTGTTTGGTGGCCGTATCGCTGAAGAGATGACGTTGGGCAAAGATGGGGTAACCACCGGTGCCTCCAATGATATCCAGCGTGCTACCCAGATTGCCAGAAGCATGGTGACCAAGTGGGGCCTGTCTGAAAAGCTCGGTCCACTGCTTTACGATGAGGATGAGGGTGAGGTTTTCCTGGGTAAAAACTACGGCAGCGGTGGTTCCAGGATGAATGTCTCCGGTGAAACGGCGAAGATCATTGATGAGGAAGTTCGTCGGGTTGTCGATGAATGTTACTCCCGCGCCAACCAGATTCTCGTCGATAACCGCGACAAGCTGGATCAAATGGCTGAGGCACTGATTCAGTACGAAACCATTGATAGTGATCAGATTGATGACATCATGGCTGGCCGTGAAGTTCGCCCTCCCAAGGATTCTGGTGATAACGATGACAGCGGTGTAAAGGCTGCTGCTGATGAGTCTGAAGTAAAGGCGGAAGATGGTGATAAAAAAGATTCAGGCGGTTCGATTGGTGGCCCAGCTGGGGAGCACTGATCGTCAGTCAGGTCTATGATGATGAAGGGCAGGTTTATCCTGCCCTTTTTTGTATCTGCCAATTTGTCGATGAATCATGGTTATCGGTTTTTTGGCCACGGTTGGTATAAGTAGTTAACCAAATGAAATCGTATTTTCTGACTAAGTGGGCAGTCACTCTGCGGCGTTACAACTACGGTCACATAGCTACGGCTATGCTCCCTACGTTGTGCCTTGCATAGTAACTGCCCACTTAGCCAGAAATATACGATTCCATTTGGCCAACTACTTACCCGCTTCAGGGGGAGTGATTGGTCAGGGTGGCCATCAGAAAAAATGACTGAACGGGATCTGAGGAGTATTCATGAGCAACGAATTCAAGTTGAACTGTGCAGGGAAAATGCTGGATCTGAACAGGCCCAGGGTGATGGGGGTTTTGAACGTTACACCGGACTCTTTTTATCAAGGGAGCCGCTGTGCTGATAACTGGCTGAATGTTGCTGAACAGATGATCAAGGACGGGGCGGATATTCTGGATATTGGTGGCGAGTCGACACGCCCCGGTGCTTCCGGTGCGCCAGCCCAGGAGCAGGAGTTAGAGCGGGTTCTGCCGGTTATTGAAGGTTTGGCGTCGCGCTTCAACGTCATTATTTCCATTGATACCAGCTCTCCTCTGGTGATGAAAGAGGCGGTAAAAGCGGGCGCGGGGATTATTAATGATGTTCGGGCGTTGCACCGTGAGGGGGCGCTGGAAGCAGCAGCGGAAACGACGGTTCCCATTATTCTGATGCACTCTCTTGTTGATCAACCTGAGCCCGGGTTTGTACCGGTCTATGGTGATGTGGTTAAAGAGGTCAGCCAGTATTTGATGGCTTGTGTGGAGCGCTGCGAGAATGCCGGAATTGCCAGGGAGCGCTTGATCCTGGACCCGGGCTTTGGTGGCGGTATGTTTGGTAAAACGCCGGTGTACGATCTTGAAATGCTGAAGGGTTTTCGCCGCTTCCATGAACCGGGTCTGCCGGTATTGGCGGGTATGTCCAGAAAGTCCTTTATTGGGGCAACCCTGGATCGGGATACCGAAGACCGGCTTCCGGGCAGTCTCGCTGCAGCCATGCTGGCGGCACAGGCAGGTGCTCATATCATCCGTGTGCATGATGTCAGGGAGACGGTTGACGTCCTGCGTTTGCTTCAGGCTGTTGACGAGGCCTAGGAGCCTGTCCAAGAATAGACTTCCCTACTGCGGTGGCAGCAAATTGGTCTAAAAATCCGCTTTTGTTCGGCAAATAGCCCCGCTATTCACCTCACAAAACCGAATTTTTATCCTCAATTTTCTGTCATCCTCGATACGGGGTCGCCTAGACGGGCGCTATTCTCGGTCAGCCTCCTAGCTTTCACGCAGCCTTGTCTTGAGGCTCAAATCTTCATGCTCATCATGGGCGTCAGCAATCATGATTGGTATTGCAATTCCAGTTACGGCTATTTAATGACCTCAAAAAAATACAAAGAACTAAAATAGATAACGCAAATCAAATAATTTACTATCAATCAAGTAGATGAGAATATTATGAACGGAACCTCAAACGCTTCCTGCCGATATTATCAGCCCACTACTGAGTATCAGAAAGACGACGGTTGTATTATTTGTTATTCAGATTTTGCCGGAAAAGAAGTATCGGTTACCAAATGCGCCCACCTTTATCACACATCCTGTTTAGAGACTTGGCTTAAGCACGGTGACGTCTGTCCTGTGTGCAGAACGCCTCTCAAGGAAAGGGCAACCCAGCCAGAAGACTCAGTCTTTAACGAGACAATGCGAAACGTCAGGACTCTCCTGGAAGTGGCGGTATATGAAAGAGGTGGAGCGGCTGTGAATGCGTTGATAGCGGTAGCCGGGGTGAACCCTGACGAAAATGATTCGGCTGCTGTGAATAGCTTGTTATTGTTAGAGCACGTGGTGCGCCAAGACGCAGACGGAAAAGTTTCGGCTGCTGTAAATGGGTTGAAAAATCGGCTGCTGTAAATGGGTTGAAAAATCGATAGACAGGAGGCTGTCCGAGAATAAAGTCATTTGAATGGTTTAAATGTAGTGATAGAAGCTGCTGATAACTTATGTGTCAGAGGCTCATTTTTCGTTACCTTACTATGGTATCCCAACGGTCTTCCTGCTTTGAGAGAGGGGGCCATCTCCACTTCCCGTTGCCTGAACGTCTGTTGCATCCTGGCAAATATAAAATCCTTATTTCATGGTCTTCAAATAAGCGATATTAACTTCCCCGGATGCCCGTCAATTTTCACCTCTGCATTCATCAACAGTACAGGGCAATTGGATTCCCTGACTCCAGCCATTTAACTTGATGGCACTGGTGGTTTATTTCAATGAGTGAGATGATGAAGTAGTTAACCAAATGAAATCATAATTGCTGCCACCGTACGACTGCATGGATGCAGGAGGTAGAGCAACGCAGGAGCAGTTGCCGCACAGGGCAGCCTCCTGGCTACAGCTATGCTCCCTGCGCTGTGCCTTGCATAGTAACTGTCCACATCGCAGTAATATACGACTCCATTTGGCCAACTACTTATCACCGGTCATTTCATTCAGTAATTCTTGGTAAACGGCTATGGCTCGCAAATATTTTGGTACCGACGGAATTCGTGGGAAGGTGGGGGATTTTCCGATTACCCCGGATTTTGTCCTGAAGCTGGGCTGGGCAGCGGGTCGTGTGCTGGCTGAACAGGGTGAAGGGAAAGTCATTATTGGCAAAGATACCCGCATCTCCGGCTACATGTTTGAGTCCGCGCTTGAGGCCGGTCTTTCTGCTGCCGGTATTGATGTTGTCCTAACCGGGCCAATGCCAACCCCGGCCATTGCCTATCTGACTCGAACCTTTAATGGGCAGGCGGGTATTGTGATCAGCGCCTCCCATAACCCGTTTTACGACAATGGTATAAAGTTTTTTGCAGGCGACGGCACCAAGCTATCCGATGAGGTTGAGCTGAAGATTGAAGCATTGCTTGAGTCAGAGATTGAGGTAGTGGATTCCCAGAGCCTGGGTAAAGTGACCCGGATGAATGATGCTGCTGGCCGGTACATTGAGTACTGCAAGGGCAGCACTTCCCAGCAGCTGGATCTGCGTGGCATGAAAATTGTGATTGATGCCGGCCACGGTGCAACCTATCAGGTTGGTCCTGCGGTCTTCCGTGAGCTGGGTGCGGAAGTGATACCGATGTGCATCCATCCGGATGGCGTCAACATTAACGAGAACGCAGGCGCTACCAGCCCGGAAGGCATGGCTGCCAGAGTCAGGGAAACCGGTGCGGATCTGGGAATTGCCTTGGACGGTGATGGTGACCGGGTCATTATGGTGGATGATCAGGGTGAGATCGTCGATGGCGACCAGCTGCTGTTTATTATTGCCATGGATCGCCATTCCAGGGGGATCTTGAAGGGTGGTGTCGTGGGCACGTTGATGACCAACCTGGGAATGGAGAAAGCACTGGAAGCTGCCGGCATTCCCTTTGCCAGGGCCAATGTCGGTGACCGTTATGTCAATGAACTGCTGATAGCCAATGACTGGCAGCTCGGCGGTGAGTCTTCAGGCCATATTATCTGTCGTGATGCATCGACCACGGGTGATGGCATTGTCTCGGCATTGAAAGTGTTAAAAGCCATGCAGGCAGCAGGTAAGTCACTGTCTGAAATGGTGGCTGCGATCACACTTTATCCACAAGTCATGATCAATGTCCGGGTGCAGAATAAGCGGGACACCGACACCATTCCAGGTATTGTTGAGGCGGTAAAAAAAGCAGAAGAAGAGATGGCCGGAAAAGGCCGCGTTCTTCTGAGGGCTTCAGGAACTGAGCCAGTCATTCGGGTGATGGTAGAAGGTGAAGACGGCGTTCAGGTAAAGGCCCAGGCGGAAAAGCTGGCAAAAGTGGTTGAACAGGAAATGTGCTGAATGACGTCCGGTGCAGGTATCGGCCTGCACCGGAGTTGTCTTGCCTTGATTTCAATAGCTTCGCAGGGCTTGACTTATTGTATGTTGGTGTCTTTCGGGTTAGTATTCCGGCCTCGCGATCAAAGAGGTAAGCGGTATGCGTCAGCCACTGGTAGCCGGAAACTGGAAGATGAATGGTTCTTCTGACAGTATCCGTGAGCTTGTTGATGGAATCCTTTCAGGACTTGAAACCAAGGCTGAGGTGCTCGTTTTTCCACCTAGCGTATACGTTCAGCAGGTACGCGACTTGCTGAAGGGTTCTGCGGTTAAATTTGGTGTGCAAAATGCCTCTGATAACCTGTCAGGAGCCTACACGGGTGAAATATCTCCTCTGATGGCCAAAGACCTTGGCTGTGAATATGTACTGATTGGTCACTCTGAGCGTCGTTCCCTCTATGGCGAAACCGATGCCGATGTGGCTGCGAAATTCTGTGCTCTGGTTGACCAGGGTCTGGTACCAGTCCTTTGTGTTGGTGAGACTCTGTCTGAGCGCGAAGCTGGTGACACTATGAAAGTAGTGGCTCATCAGATCAATACTGTGCTTCGGGCTGCTGGTCCGGAGCGTCTGGCTAATTATGTAATTGCCTATGAACCAGTTTGGGCTATTGGCACCGGTCTGACCGCAACCCCTGAACAGGCGCAGGAAGTTCATGCTGAAATTCGTGCGCTGCTGGCAGAAAACGATCCGTCCATGGCGGACAGAACCCGTGTTCTGTATGGTGGAAGCATGAAGGCTGACAATGCGGCAGAACTGATGAGCCAACCTGATGTTGATGGTGGTCTGATCGGTGGTGCTTCGCTGGTAGCTGCTGATTTCAAGGTGATTTGTCACGCTGCGGGACAGTAATGGAAACCATTATTCTTCTTGTGCACGTGCTGGTAGCTGTTGGCGTGATCGCTATGATCATGTTGCAGCAGGGCAAAGGTGCAGAAACAGGAGCCAGTTTTGGCTCGGGGGCTTCGCAAACGGTGTTTGGAAGCCAGGGCTCAGCAAACTTTCTGAGCCGTACAACCGCTATTCTGGCAACGATCTTTTTCGTCACCAGTATCGGTCTGGCGATGATGGCCAGGCAGAAAGCTGATAGTGTTGCTGATGCTGGTTTACCATCTGTTCAGATTGAACAGAGTGTGCCGGTCAATGATGCGCCTTTTTCGGTTGATTCATTAGAAAACACTATCGGAAGCGATGCGCCTGTGTTAGAGTCTCAGCCCGTTGAGAACAGCGGCTCCAGCAGCTCTGAAAACGCTCAGTAAGATTTAAAATCTTATTGATTTATAAAGAGTTTTCAGAAATAATTTTGCTGTCGCCGAGAGCGACAGTTAAGGCCGAAGTGGTGGAATTGGTAGACACGCTGTCTTGAGGGGGCAGTGCCTGTATGGGCGTACGAGTTCGAGTCTCGTCTTCGGCACCAATAAAATCAAGTGCTCAGTGGGAGTTAAAGGGTAGGCAAACATTGTCGTTTCCTAAAAAAATCCTACAAAAGCGATACTGAAAAGATAGACGTCGGATTGTCGGTTTTTCAGTGTACATCAGTGCTTGATTAGCCTTTTAAAAGGCTGAAAAAAACCGGGTTTATTCCCGGTTTTTTTGTATCTGTATTTCCTGTTTTCTGGATGCAGCTCGTCGAACCTGAAGAACTCTCAACCTATGGATGTTTCAGGGCTTTATCCATAAACGCAGGATAAAAATTGCAAGATTTGGGTTATCATTCAAACCTTGCAATTTGATCCTGACAATGAAACCTAAAAAGACAGAGCATGCAGCCCAATCCGATCTTTATCAGAAATGAACAGGTCAATCTGATGGATAACAATCATTCAGGTCAGGCTTCAGCAGGTTGCAGCTCTTCCAGATAGGAAACAGGAAATGAAACCCAGGCATCCTGCCCCTGGATAATCATACCTGTGATCGATTTTACGCCAAGAAACATTTTGTACGCTTTGTCCCCCTTCATCTGGCCAATACGGTATTCAGGCTGGATACGGTCAATGGCTGTTGACTTATGAATGTACAGGACGGCATTGTGAAGGTCGTTTACATAAACGCTGGGAATGTTCACAGGGCGCTTTTTAGTGAATACCAGCTCTTCAATCCCTTCGCCATCCACAAAGCTGCCATCATCGATGACATAAAAATAAACCCACTTGTCCCGCAGGAACTGGCACAATGATCTTAGGGCACTGATACTGTTGGTTGCGGTGATATTCTCAAGGGTTTGTTCGGTATCCATAAACGTTCGTTCGTCCATACTCTACGATTGATCCTCGGTCAGCCTACTGGTGCAGCTAAGATACCCACACCGTTCGTGCTGAGGCTGTCGAAGGGAGGAAACTCCAGACTCTAATAGATCGTGCCAAGCACCCTTCGACTCCGCTCAGGGTGAACGGAGATTGTACACGTCAAACTCATTGAACCATGCATTAGGGCAAAAAACAGGGCTCATGGGCAATCAGCTCAAAGCACTGCTCTATATCCTGATCATAAAAGACTTCGTGCCACTTATCGGTGTGCCGCATATAAGACAGCGTATAGGTGTTATTACCGCTGTAGGTCATTCTGGCAAACTTCCGTTCAAAGGACGGGCTGATGGCATCGGGAGATGGACAGTGGTAAGTGGCGCAGAAATAGAAAAAACTGCCATGCCATTTGGTAAAGATATCCACCAGATAGTTGAACCTCGGGTCCTCTGGCGGAGGCTGGACATTTGCCGGTTTCAGGTATTCCTCTACCCAGCGGTCGACCCGGGCTTTCAGGGCCGCTTTGGTCTTTGGGGTTGGATGCCCGTTTGGTTGCGGGCATCCACATATAACTGCTCATAAATCTCTCTGCTGCCAGATACTGCTCTGATACATTGCATACAATCCAAGGTGACCCAAAATTCCTACGCTATTGGCCAGGATATCCCCGTTCTCTTTTCAAGAGCGCTACCCGCTTCCCGTAAAAGAAAAGCTGCTTTTTTCGGGAAGCGTTCTTTAAAGGCCATAAAGCTTATCGTAGCAATATGGTCGCTTCGTTAAAACCTTCATACTGCCACAGTCAAAACGTCTGCCCTTGAATTTATAAGCCAGCACACAGTCACGCAGAGATTACTTCTTCATTAGCACCCGAAAGGTACACTGGCAAAGCTTCCTGCTCAGACATGGCAATCAATTGATGAAAAAGGTCAACCCCGGCAATCCACTCGGTAATATCCTGCGATAGGTATTAGAAACAAGTGGAAATATGTAAGTTCTTCCGGGACAAACCCTCACAGCCTGTTTAAACGCTATCCTTATACAAAAATAGCGACAAGAGACAGGATGAGTGCCCGTGAATATTGACGATGTTATCAACCGGTTATCAAACCATGTGATGGGTGAGCTGCCCAGGGAAACCCTGCTGGCGGCCAGTGAGCAGCGGACGGAATTGATTCCGCGCCTGCTTGACTATCTGGAAGGCGTTGCCGGGCAGGGGGATGAGATACCCGAAAGCCAGCGTGTGGATCTGGTCTTTTTTGCCTTTTACCTGCTGGCTCAGTTCCGTGAGTCAAAGGCATTGCCGGTGATGCTCCGGATAGTGTCTGCCAAACCCCGGACGGTCAATCGACTGCTTGGTTATGTGGTCAGTGAGAGCCTGGCTCGAATACTGGCATCGGTGATCGCTGGTGAAGTAATCAGCGAAAGTGACGCCAGTAACGGATGTAACGTGGAGTCACTGAAGCAGTTGATTGAAAACACAGCGGTCCATCCTTGCGTTCGATCTTCCTGTTTGACCTGCCTGACGATTCTGGTTTTCCATGGGTTTCTTCCCCGTGAGGTGCTGGTCGGCTACTTTCAGCAGCTGTTTAGTGGTGGACTTGAGCAGGAGCGGAGTCCGGTCTGGGACGGGTTGGTCTCTAACTGCATCATTGCCGGAGCCGCCGAGCTGGAAACTTCTGTTTTGAACGTGTTTGACCGGGGACTGCTGACCGATTCATTTATGGGCAGGGAGCGGTTAAGTACGATGTTACAGGAGCATTCCGGCGAGGTAAGCTTTCCATCCTATGAAAGCTCTGCCCTGATTGATGACTGCGTGGCTGAGTTGCAAGGTTGGGCCAGCTTTAACAGCACGCAGGAGAAGCCCGCTGAAAGAGCACCTGTCGGAAGCAACGCGGAGCCAGAGGGCGCTCAGCGTGTGATGCGACCCTGGCCTGCCAGAAAGCCCAAGCCACCGGTTCGCACGCGTGCGGGGGCTCAGCGGTTGCCAGGTCAGCAACGGCCCTTTCCACCTTCCTCTCCCAGGAAGCCTGCACAGCCGCTGGTCAGACAACACCCGAAGGTGGGAAGAAATGATCCCTGCCCCTGCGGTAGCGGGCGCAAGTATAAGAAGTGTTGCGGCTGATGGGTGAGAAAAGGTCAGTGATATTCAATGCTTTTGAACTGAATCCGCCATTTACATGTTACTATCATCGACATAATGAGGGTTTGGTTTGCCATACCAGCTGCCAAGCCCCCGCAAGATATTCGGATCACCTAATGGCTTAATATCTCCGTATGATGGCTTATTATCGGGTAATGGGAAACCAGAACCTTTAAAGAAGTCTTCTGGTCCGTCATATTGCTTATTAATTTGCTTATCTATTCCTGTCATTAAAATATTTAGTGCATCAGTACCACCTCCTAACATTTTCGAGACAACATAATGTCTGGCAGTTAAACGTCCCTGTTGTTTAAGTACTTCATAATCTTCTTTTCTTTTGATTTGTTTAGCTACATGGTAGTAAAGACCAGGCAATATAGCATTCAAACTTTCTTCAGATAAATCAGGGTTCGATTCTTTTAACAAAACTTTGGCATATTCGTATGCAGCTTCAAGAAAATGTTTCTCATCACATTGCCATAATCGCATTGTGTCATGTAATTTCAAGGTCATTTTGACATCACTTTTTTCGGTTGGTGCGTCTATTTCTTTCAGCTTGTTTTCCCCATCAAGCATATGTTGAATCATGGAAAGAATAATTGGGTTGTTTTTTTTAGAAGCGATGAGGCTGTTGGTGGGAAGAGAAATTTTTGTGCCATATACATCTAAATCAAGAGTTTGAATTAATAGTCCATTTTTTCCCCTTAGCGGAATTAGTGGGTGTTGTAATGCACTTGCTGTTGAGTCAAGTTCCTTTAACGATATATTTATATCACTGTGGATGCCACCGTACGTATAAAGCAGTGCCAGTCGATAATAATCACTCCGTAACGCCTGATTTTCGAGTCCTACGTTATGTCTTTGCGTATTGTGGATAAAATATTTATAAAGCTTGTCATAATCAGATACGCCTGAATCTTTCAATGCTTTATAAAAGTCTTTATTTAATTGGTCGACAGTAATGGTTTTCACCTCCCCTGATAATCCATCACATTTGGATTCTGCCGCAATAAATTTCATTGGTTTATCAGTCAGAACGTAAACATGAAAATCATTGAACTTTGCAAGGCTCTTGAAATGGTGAACTATTTGCACTTGTCGCTCAGGGATTGTTTTATTACCAACCCATTCAAAAAAATGGTTTCCTGGTATTGATTCACCATGTATCTGACTTTTAAATTTTTGGTATGTACTCTTTATTTCAGAATCTTTTTGTACCAACTCCTGGAAAAGATTGCTTGCAGGAAGGGCCTGAGGGGAGATGTGCATAAGTACTCCAATTAATTATCGATATTCAGCCATTATGTGAAATTATGAATTTCAGCTTCGAATTTTTATGGTTTTTCGAATGTACTCCCGAAGGTAGGAAGGAATACCCCCTGCCCCAGTGGAACCGAGAGCAAGTATAAAAAGTGCTGCAGCTGACGGGTGAGAAAAAGTCGTTTCCCACGGGGTGAACCGTGGGAGTGCGATACCAGTGATATTCAATGCTTTTCAACTGAGTCCGCCATTTACATGTTACTATCATCGACATAATGAGGGTTTGGTTTGCCATACCAGCTGCCAAGTCCCTTGTGGTCACGCTCATCGTGTAATGGCTTAATATTTGCGTAAGATGGCTGATCGTCTGGTAATGGAAAGCTTAAAGATTTAGCGAAGTCTTCTGCTCCGTTATATTGTTTTCTAGTTAATTGTTCTCTAAGTATAGGAGTTAGTGCGTCAGTACCACCTCCTAGCATTCTTGTGACAATACAGTGCCTGGCAGTTAAACGTCCCTGTTGTTTAGCTACTGCATGTTCTGTGGATTGCAAAGCTGAAACGACATGATCTTTTACTGGAGATGCCAGAGAGTTTAAATATTCTTCAGATGAATCAGGAAATGCAATACTAATTGAATTTTTAGTAAGTTCAATAGATGCTTTGATATAATATTCTTCCTTGCATTGCCATAATCGCATTGCATCGTGTAAAGACAAGGTCTTTTTGATCTCACTTTTATTTGAGTTTTCTATTAGTATATCTTTCAGCTTATTCTCTAGATTAAGCATATGTTTAATCATGGAAAGAATAATCTGATTGTTTTTTTTGGAAGCGATGAGGGCGTTATCCCAATGGGGTAATTTCTTGTCAGATCCAACAACTGGCAAATCAATAGTGCGTATTAGTAGACCATTCTTTCCCCTAAGTGGTATTAATGGATATTGTAATGCACTTGCCGATGAGTCAAGTCCCTTTAAAGGTATATTTATATCACTATGAATGCCGCCGTATGTATAGAGGAGTGCTAGCCGATAATAATCACTTCGTAATGCTTGATTTTCCAGTCCTACGTTGTGTAGTTGCGTAATGTTAACAAAGTCTTTATGAAGCTTATCGCAGTCAGGCTCGTTAGAATCTTTTAATGCTTTATAAAAGTCTTCATTCAGTTTGTCGACAGTAATGATTTCCACCGTGCCGGATATACCATCACATTTGGATTCCGCGGCAATATATTTCATTGGTTTATCAGTCAGAATACAAACATGAAAATCATTGAACTTTCCAAGGCTCTTAAAATGGTGAACTATTTGTACCTGCCTCTCAGGGAGAGTTTTCTTGCCAACCCATTCAAAAAAATGGTTTCTTGGTATTAATTCTCCATGTGTTTGACTGGTAAATTCTTGATATGCACTCTTTATTTCAGCATCTTTTTGTATTAGCTCTTTGATAAAATTTTTTGTAGGTGAAGCTTGAGTGGAAGAAATGTTCATAAAAACTCCGTTTAACTATTTAAATCCTTTGATCATAAAGAATTAAATTTGTTAAATTCTAACTAGCCATCAGTTTAGAGTGTGTGGTCAATAAAAAGTTCCATAAGTTTGATGAGAAAAGAGCACTACCCGCAAAAACTGTTCTGGTTGTGCGGGTAACGTACAGCAGATCACAGGCGATAAAACACCTATCCGGTGGTAACTTCCTCACTTTGGATGTCCAGCCGGGACTTCACCCGGCGTTCTTCCAGTTCTTTTTCTGCCTGTTCTTGCAGTTTTCCAATGTACTCACAATAGGCCGTCAGATTTTGCCTGCGGTTCTGGTCGAATTGTTCAAAACGATGTTTAAAGATCAGCTGATCCTCTTTGCCCAGGTTCATCCAGCCTGGTCTGAAACCCAGGTCTTCCGGGTTTAACAGGTCGTGCACAGCAACCCATTCTTCGCCTTGGCGAAGTTTCATGCCGGGGTTGATAATGTAATGGCCGCGACGGATGCGCTTGAATAACTTGCGGTTATAGGGTGCGTCCCGATCGACCTCATTGCCGGAGAGAATACTGCTGATGTAGCTCTGCTTTTTCCGGCGTTCCGGTAAGACCTCGTCCGGCAAGGTTTGCACCCATTCGGTAATGTCTTTGGCCGAGAAACCCTCGCCTCTGCCTGCCAGTTCCCCCAGTTTGCGATAAAACATGGCAAACATCAGGTTCAGTACAAACAGTCCCATCAGGCGCTTGTCCAGCTTGATCAAACGGCCTTGGGTCTGGATGGACAGGCTGTCCGGTTCCAGGTTGCTGTAGACCGGTGCCAGTTTATGGCGGGCATAGCGCTCATCCATCAGTGCCTGTTCCAGTGCCATCTGCAGGGCGTTGAGACCATGGCTGCCAGACAGATCCGGGTTGGCACCGCGCTCCATCAGTTCCCTGACCAGGCCAGCATTGCCAAGACGGGCGGCGACCATCAACGGGGTCAGGTTGAAGATGGTGCGGTGGTCGATGCCGTATTTCTCCGTGTCGCGCAGTACACTGCCGGGGTTATTGAGGTCGTAGGTCATGTAGTGCTTTTGATGCAGCTGTTTGACCGCTTTTTCTTCCGTCTGTGTGGCGGGTTTAAAGCCGCTGGTGAGCAACTGATTGAGCATGGGCTGATGCCAGTGGATCAGGGCGTATTCCAGAGCCAGCAGCTGCTTTTTCTTGTTATTACCGCTTGTGGCTTCTTTCTGCAGTTCCGTGAAGGCGCTGCGATCGAGTACCGGCCAGGGTACCGGCTTTTGCTGCAGTATCCGGCTGCGGATCTCATCGGCCTGTTCCTGCTTGCCCTGCAGTTCCAGCTTGCGGGCCTCTTTCTGCCACTCATCCAGGCTGGAGTCCTGCTTATCCATCTGCAGGTCACCGGTAAATCGTTCCAGGTCCAGTAGCCGCATTAACGGATGCTTCTGGTTGGCTTCAATAATGTAGAGGTTGCTCACCGCCCGGGTAATGGCAACGTAGAGGGCGTTGATATAGAACTTGTAGACTTCCAGGGATTTGTCCTGTTTGTTTTTCGCCCTGGCGTATTCCAGTGTCTCTTTTTCCAGCGCGGCGGGGTCTACACCTGCGGCAATATCCCGGAAGCTCTTTTCTTCATCGCTGATAAAGTTGTAAAGAATGATATTGTCGTATTCCAGCCCCTTGGCCTCCTGGATGGAGAAGACCAGCGGTGTATTAAACCACTGACGGGCGGCGGCTTTCTGGTCCGGGTGCATCACCAGCACGGCAAAGCGGGTAGAGCGGGCGGTTTTGCTGTCCAGATCCTGTTTGACTTTTTGGCTGTTGGCCAGCAACTGCAACTGCCCCCGGTGTTCGCCAATGCTGTCGACCAGGTAGTTGCTCTCTTTGTCGATGGAGCCAAAGCGGGCATGCTTCAGTTTCAGAATCCGGTTGGCAATATGGCTGATCACCGGCGCATTGCGGTAATTGGATTGGAGTATCCGGATTATCTCACCCTCGCCGGTCAGGCCCTGCTGCTCGAAAAACAGGGTTTTGACCTTGGACCAGGAGAAAAAGTTCGGGTGGACAATCTGGTTGGAGTCACCACAGAGAATAAAGTGGCCCGGATACCTGAGGGTCTTCAGTATCAGGTAGAGCTGAATGTTGGTAATGTCCTGCACCTCGTCCACCACGATAAAGTCGTATTGGGGTTCGGCGCTGGCCAGGTAGCGGTGGCTGATAATGTTAGTGTCGTATAGCTGTTCCTTTTCCAGGAACTGCCGGTATTTATCGAACAGGTCGTAAACGCCCGAACGCTCTTCTTCACTGAAGATGGATTGTTTCACCCCCAGCTTCAGGTACTCCTCGCGGGAGAGCCAGGGTGACTCGGTGGAAGGGCCGGTCAGCACGCCCCGGAACTCCTCAAAGAGTTTGTGAGGGTCTTTCTGTTTGCTGTTGCCCTTATGGCGCTGGAACCAGCCTTCAAAGTCTTTCAGCGTTACTTCCCGACCGGCGGGTACCCGAATGCTTTCCAGGAACTCCCGAAAGGAGAGAAATTCCACATTCTGTTCTTCATTATCGTAGTGGTGAGCGTAGTAAAGATTACGGGCGCTTTGTACCAGAAAGGGGGAGTGACTGACATAGAGTACGTCGCCCGTCGCTTGTTTCATTTTCTCCAGGGTCAGGGCGGTTTTGCCGCTACCGGCGCTGCCGATAATCACCAGGGGCGGCGGTAGCTGATAAACGGACTGCTGTTCGCCGTCGAAGGAGATTATCTTGTCCAGCAGGTTAAAGCGGTCGTGGTCGGTATTGAGATAAGTCAGTTCTGGTGAGGACTCAGTTTCCTGAGCATCAATCGCCGGAATTTTTTCCTCATCAATGGTTACGCCCCGTTCCAGGAAACGGGACTTTTCATAGGCGTGATTGCGGATATACTCCAGAATCAGGCAGTAGGGCTCGCCGTTGTATCGGTGCAGGGAGAATAACAGCCGGTCGTTACGGTTCAGCCGTGCGCGGTAAAGGTTATCCCCGATCTTGCGCACATCCGCCTGCTGGAAATTATTGTTCTCAAGAGCTTTGCGAACTTTGGCAAAGCCGGGTATCTGATCTGCATTGAGATCGTTGTATAAAAGTATATTCATGGGCAATAGGGTAGAAAACCTGATGTGCTTTTGCGAGCTCCGAATGCTCTGATGAGTAGATGGCAGTATTATGAATGGGTGGCCGTTGGCCAGCAAATGTTCAGAGATGTCTAATTCGATTGGTGTTGGTGGTAAATCAGAAATCCTGTCAGGGTTTTATGCGGTTGACGGAATTGACCGTTCAGGGCAGGGCTATTCTTCCGGGTTTCCCGTTATTGGCAAACGGGGTGGCTTTACCGGGTTTGCAATTGCGCGTTATAAAGGGCGTGGCCGGTCTCTGGCGCTTCCTGCCAGGCAGGGTGAGCAGGATAACAATAAAGATCTGCCCGGGCAGAATGAGATTGTTCACCGGTCATTAAGGTCTCGTCGTATATATCCTCTGCAGAGTGTTATTCGCCCTTTTTTATTTCATCCTTTTTTATTCCGTCCTCATAAGCTTCGCAGGCGCTACTGGCCGAACAGTTACCCGGCTCATCGACCACCATTCAGCAGCCACTATCCTCAAACGATGGGTGGTGTGGTTGTTTTTGGGCAGACTGGCAGGGTCATGCAAGGGTTCCCGGCAGTTGCCAGAAAAAGGCGGTTTTGGAAAGCCACAAAAAAAACTGTCACGAAAGAGACAGCCTGGCAAGTTGGTCACGGTAAGATTGTCGGCGGTAAAGCCATTTTTCCGGACAGTGATCTGGTCTTCTTTCAGTTGTGTCTTGACTACTATGCCAACTACGCCAAAAACGCAAATTATTCAGCCCAGCCCGGGGCACACTCCCAATATGATCCGCTACACCGACCGTACTGTGATCTGTCCTGTGGTGACCATGCATATGGTCAGGTAATGGACTGCCCTGAGGAATGCTCTGGCCGATGCTTGCCAGAGGGGCCGGGAAGGCAATGCGAGAGCCCGGGGAAGCATCCCTGCCTTTTCAATGGCACTTACTTTTATGGCAAGGGCGGCGATTCCGGTGGTGTTATGTTCAGAAAATTCCGGATCGGATTTTGGAGCATCAAGCTGTTAACCGCTTTGTTTTTATTCTTTCTTCTTATTACCGTTCTGGAAGCCTTTACCGGTCTTCGTGGTTCGGTCTCTTTCGCCAGCCCTTCGGCTTCGGAACTTTTGTCTGGATTAATCGTTGCCCTGGGGATGATGGCAATGGCGCTATTGGTTTTGTGTGTACTGATAAAGTAATACCAACTCCGCCTTCTGAAGAGCGTTTTGAGCAAGCTGTTTTGGATTGTCGCTATTAGTTCCTGACTATTTGGCCAGATTAATGTTTACAGCTGGGAACTTTATGCAGAAATTGTTGACTAAAGCTTTATTCGCTAATCCGGAGATTGCTCCTGTGGACAGATTATTCGCAGGAACATCTCTGATCTGTCCAACCCTCCTTCTTTTGCTGGCAACCACCCGGTTAAAGTAGCTGTGTATATGTGTAGTAGTTAAAACTATGGATTCAATAAATGTGTATGCCGATTTCAATTTGAACGGTTTCAACGGCTCGAATGATTTGAATAACCCGGTAAGACCTCAGCGTCCCGATAGTCCTGATGAAAACAACGCCTCTGGCACATTTTCCCGGATGTGCAGGCATGTGGCTTCTCTCCAGCCAGGAGCGGTTGGTCCTGCTGTGCAACCCCGGGAGACTGATAGTGAGTCATTTATCCCCAATATACCTGGTCCTGCTCATTTTTCAGGCTCCGGCACTTTTGATTTTGTTTCTCAAACCAGCCTTGCTTCGGCAGGTAAAGTTACCTCGGAGCGGGATAAACCGCCAATTGAAGATCACTGGTATCAAAAAGATAAAATGGAGTATCTCTTAGAAAATCTTTTGCCAAAAAAATACTGGAGCTACTTATTTCAGGAGGGTGTTATAAAGGAGGATGAAATGCATGAATTAAGAGCATTACGTATACGAAGACCCAGAGCCGAGACATTAGTTCAGATGTTAGAAAAAAAATACAAAAATCCTGGCCTTTTTGGTTTGACTAAGGAGAAAATTCTGGGAACAATTTTTACAGCCCTCGGTCAACACCAGTCATTCTTGCAGGATTGTCTCAACAAGGAATATCTGGAAACCCATCCCGGCAGTCTTAAATCCAATACTTCATCTGGTAATCAACGATCAGCGTCTGTGGATAGGCGTAATGCACAGTATGCAGCCGCAGGACGGGGATGTGCGTACAGAGGTGAAACAAGACAAGGCTGTGAGCATGATGATCAAGGATTATTGAAGAAAGACGGTAAAGGTCCAAAAGATGATACAAACAACAAATTTTCCAATGTGAAAGACAGTTTTCCTGTTCAGGAAACTTCAGTACCACAACAGCCATCATTGCAGGCACCACTCCGGTTTTACCCATGACCGGTGATAATCTGATGAATTGGTAAAATTCTCCATCCATGGCAGGGAGTGCTTCGGGCGAGTTGACAGCACTGGGAAAAGGTAGATAATAGAGCGGTTTTTGTGGTGTAGAGTTTTACCATTACTGTTTTGTAGCCAGCTTTTGTAACGATTAGTGAGTCAAATTCAGTGCTGATTCTTCGCTTCAGGGTCAGTGTATTTGATATTGTGGAGAGGTTGTCAGCTGGCTCTTGCCGAAGTATACTGATGAACAATTTGATGCGGGGTGGAGCAGCCTGGTAGCTCGTCGGGCTCATAACCCGAAGGTCGTTGGTTCGAATCCAGCCCCCGCTACCAAATCCTGAAAACCCCCTTTGCGGGGTTTTTTATTAGGTAGCGAGTAATTATGTGTGATGGCCGTTCTGGTCATTGTGCGAATATATGGGGCTTTATAGCCCTTTTTTTGTTTTTTTGGCAGGTATTCAGTCGTGGCAGGTAAGCAGTCGCAGCTGGAGACACTTATCGAGCCGATCGTGGAGTCGCTTGATTACCGTCTCTGGGGTATTGAGTTTGTTTCCCGTGGGCGGAATTCGCTGCTTCGGGTCTATATCGACGCAGAAGATGGCATCACCCTGGAAGATTGCGAAAAGGTCAGTCGCCAGGTGAGTGCCGTTATGGATGTAGAAGACCCAATTGCGGACGAATATACCCTGGAAGTATCTTCTCCGGGATTGGACAGGCCGCTGTTCCGGCTTGAGCAGTACGAGATGATGACTGGCCATACGGTCAGTATACGCCTGAGGGTGCCTTTTGAAGGGCGCAGAAAGTATCGGGGCATCATCAAGGGAATTGAAGATCAGGATGTTGTTATAGAGGCCGATGGCCATGAGCTTCTGTTGCCAATCGAAAGCATCGATAAGGCGCAGGTGATACCACAGTTCGACTGAATTATCCTTCAGGCCGGGCGGATATCCCGGTTTAGCAGCCAGGGATGTGTTGGCAGGAGCCTGTCGGACTTGGCTGACCATAGAGAGAAAAGCCTGGTTTGAGACATTTTTCATGCTGGTTTGAGGAGAATAGCAGGGCTATTTGACCAAAAGCAGCATGGATCGTGACCAAATCAGGCTTTTCGCCGCAGGTCAGAAGTGAGTCCGGCAGGCTCCATAGGCATGGACTGGTTCAGCATAGGCGAGGCAGAGCATGAGTAAAGAGATTCTGTTGGTCGTAGAGTCCGTATCCAATGAGAAGGGAGTACCGCCCGAGGTCATCTTTGAGGCGTTGGAAACCGCTCTGGCGACAGCGACCAAAAAACGGTACGAAACCGAAGTGGATATCCGGGTTGCGATCAACCGGGCTAATGGGGAATACGATACATTCCGTCGCTGGACTGTGGTCGCTGACGAGGATTTTGAGTTTCCCGGCATGCATCTGACTCTGGATGAAGGCAAGGAGCACGACGAGTCTCTTGAAATTGGTGGTATCTGGGAAGAGCCGGTTGAGTCGGTAGGCTTTGGCCGCATTGCCGCTCAGACAGCCAAGCAGGTGATTGTCCAGAAGGTGCGTGAAGCCGAGCGCCTGCAGATGGTTGAGCAGTACCGTGACAAAATGGGCACCCTGATTTCCGGTACCGTCAAGAAGACAACCCGTGACAGCATTATTGTTGATCTTGGCAATAACGCTGAGGCGGTTTTAAAGAAAGATCAGGTATTGCCTCGCGAGAACTTCAGAATGAGCGCCCATGTTCGGGCCCTGCTCCATGAAGTGTCCACCGAGGGGCGTGGTCCGCAGTTGATGCTGTCAAGAACAGCGCCAGCGATGCTGGTTGAGCTGTTCCGTATTGAAGTTCCTGAAATTTCCGAAGAAGTGATTGAGATCAAAGGTGCTGCCAGAGATCCGGGTTCACGGGCCAAGATTGCCGTGAAAACCAATGATGGCCGGATTGATCCGGTCGGTGCCTGTGTCGGTATGCGTGGTGCCCGTGTTCAGGCGGTCTCCGGTGAGCTGGGTAATGAGCGTGTTGATATCGTGCTTTACGATGACAACCCGGTGCAGTACGTGATTAATGCCATGCAGCCGGCCGAAGTGGCTTCAATCGTTGTCGATGAAGACAAAGGCACGATGGATATTGCGGTCAGTGAAGATAATCTGGCTCAGGCTATTGGCCGTGGTGGCCAGAATGTCCGCCTTGCCAGTGAGCTGACGGGCTGGATCCTGAACGTCATGACTGAAGAGGATGCCGCCGCCAAACAGCAGCAGGAAGCCGGTCGTGTGGTTCAGACCTTCAGGGAAAAGCTGGATGTCGATGATGATCTGGCTGGACTGCTGGTGGCAGAAGGTTTTACCTCCATGGAAGAGATTGCATACGTCCCTCTTGAGGAGATGTTGGCCATTGAAGGCTTTGATGAAGATATCGTTGAACAGTTGCGCTCAAGGGCCAAGGATCAGTTATTGACTCAGGCCATTGCCCAGGAAGAAAAGCTCGATGGTACCCAGCCTGCTGATGACCTTCTGAATATGGAAGGTATGGAGCAGCAACTGGCCTATGAGCTGGCCAGTCGCGGTGTCGTTACGATGGAAGACCTGGCTGAACAATCGATCGATGACCTTCTGGATATTGACGGAATGGATGAAGATCGGGCTGGTGAGCTGATCATGACGGCACGAAAACCGTGGTTTGAAGAAGCGGGTAACTGAGCGGGCCACTGAGAGGAGAAGTGTGAATGGCAGATGTAACCGTAGAGCAACTCGCAGCAGTGGTCGGCGCTCCAGTGGAGCGGTTGTTGCAGCAGATGAAAGACGCTGGTCTCACCAAAAGCAGCGCCAAAGAGTCTGTGTCCGATGCAGAAAAACAGCAGCTGCTGGCCCACCTGAAGCGAACTCATGGTGATGCCGGTACCGGTTCTGAACCGACCAGGATTACGCTGAAGCGTAAGACGGTCAGCCGCATGAAAGTGTCTGGTGGCAGTTCAGGCAAAAACAAAGTGGTGAACGTAGAAGTGCGTAAAAAGCGCACTTACGTCAAGCGCGAAGCCGCTGAAGAAACACCAAAAGCTGATGAAGCGGCGGCTCGTCCCGAAAAGCAGGAAGAGCGTGGCCAGCGTCGGGATGACCGTGTTCAGCGTAAAGATGATCGCGGCCCACGCCGGGATGATCGTGGTCAGAAAGATGAGCGCGGTGCGCGCAGTGATGACCGTGGCTCCCGTTCCGGTGAGCGCAGTGCCCGCCAGGGTGGTGAGCGTTCTGGCAGCGATCGTGGCCCACGTCCGGGTGGCGACCGTGGACCACGTCCGGGTGGTGATCGAGGTCAGCGCACCGGTGGCGCTCCGGCACCTTCGGCAGCACCTTCTTTTGGTGATACACCACCGCCGGCAGATGACCGCAAGTCCCGCAACAAGCGTGGCAGCAAGGGTAAAGATCGTCGTAATGACAATGACGATCTGCCGCGCCGTGGTAAAGGTGGTCGCAACGAGCGTGATGATCGCCGTGGCGGCAGTCGCAAGTTTGCCCGTACCATGGCACCTGAGTCCATGGCGGCTCACGGCTTTACCAAGCCAACAGCGCCGGTTGTTCGTGAAGTTTCCATCCCGGAAACCATCACGGTTGCAGAGCTGGCCAGCAAGATGGCCATCAAAGCGGCGGACGTTATCAAGGCCATGTTCAAAATGGGCTCCATGGTAACCATCAACCAGGTTATCGATCAGGATACTGCCAGTATCGTGGTTGAAGAAATGGGCCACAAATACAAGCTGACCAAGGCGGACGCCATCGAAGATACCCTGGTGGATGATCAGCTGGAAGATGTTGCTTACGAAGCCAGGCCCCGTGCGCCGGTAGTGACCGTTATGGGTCACGTTGACCACGGTAAGACCTCGCTGCTGGACTACATTCGTAAGAGTCGCGTTCAGGCTGGCGAAGCCGGTGGTATTACCCAGCACATTGGTGCCTACCACGTAGAAACAGATCGTGGCATGGTGTCCTTCCTGGATACGCCTGGACACGCGGCGTTTACCGCCATGCGTGCCCGTGGTGCCAAGGCGACGGATATCGTTATCCTGGTTGTTGCAGCAGACGACGGTGTCATGCCGCAGACCGAAGAAGCGGTGCAACACGCGAAAGCGGCTGGCGTACCTATCGTGGTTGCCGTGAACAAGATGGATAAGCCGGAAGCGGATCCGGATCGGGTGAAAAACGAGCTGTCTGCCCGTGACGTTATTCCTGAAGAGTGGGGTGGCGATACGCAGTTTATGCCAGTATCTGCCCTGACCGGTGAAGGTGTTGAAGATCTGCTGGAAGCGGTTATTCTTCAGGCCGAAGTGCTTGAGCTGACCGCTCCGGATGAAGGTCCTGCCCGTGGCGTCGTTGTTGAGTCCCGACTGGATAAAGGTCGTGGTCCTGTGGCCACCGTTCTGGTTCAGGGCGGTAAGCTGAATCAGGGTGATAATATCCTGGTGGGTCAGCAGTACGGTCGTGTACGTGCGATGCTGGATGAGAACGGCCAGCCTATCAAGGAAGCAGGTCCTTCTATCCCGGTAGAGATTCTGGGTCTGGATGGTACGCCGGATGCCGGTGATGAAATGCTGGTGGTTCGCGATGAGCGTAAAGCCCGTGAAATCGCCCTGTTCCGTCAAGGCAAGTTCCGCGAAGTCAAGCTGGCTCGTCAGCAGGCTTCCAAGCTGGAGAATATGTTCTCCAGAATGGGTACTGAAGATAAGAAGACGCTCAACATCGTCCTCAAGGCAGACGTACGAGGCTCCCTGGAGGCGCTGACCGCTTCTCTGGAAGAGCAGGGTAACGATGAGGTCGAAGTAAGGGTTATCTCTGGCGGTGTTGGTGGTATTACCGAAACCGATGCTAACCTGGCCCTGGCTTCCAACGCCGTTATTGTCGGCTTTAACGTTCGTGCCGATGCTTCTGCCCGTAAAGTGGTAGAGACTGAAGAGCTGGATCTGCGTTACTACAGTGTTATCTACGACATCATTGATGACGTTAAGAAAGCGCTGACCGGTATGCTGGGCTCCGATACCCGTGAACAGATCGTGGGTACTGCCGAAGTTCGTGAAGTATTCCGTTCACCGAAGTTTGGCGCTGTGGCTGGCTGTATGGTTATTGAAGGTACCGTGTACCGCAACGACCGTATCCGCGTGCTGCGTGATAACGTGGTGATCTACGAAGGTGAGCTGGAGTCTCTGCGTCGTTACAAGGATGATGTCAACGAAGTTCGTAACGGTATGGAGTGTGGTATCGCCGTTAAGAGCTACAACGACGTTAAGCCTGGTGACAAGATCGAGGTTTACAAGACGATTGAAGTACAGCGTACGCTTTAATTCGTTACGCGTGTGAATGTGAAATAGACGCCAGAGCCTGCGGTTTTTCCCGCAGGCTTTTTTAACCACAAAGGCACAAAGTCACAAAGGGAAGGATTGCTTTGTGTCTCTGTGCCTTTTGTGCCTTTTGGGTATTGTGGTTTTCGGAGTGAGTATTCAATGGCTAAAGAGTACAGTCGTACCCAGCGAGTAGCCGACCAGATTCAGAAAGAACTGGCTCAGCTGATTCAGCTGGAAATGAAAGATCCTCGTCTTGGCATGGTCACGGTCAGTGTGGTCGAAGTGAGTCGGGATCTCGCCTTTGCAGATGTTTATGTCTCGTTTCTTGGGGTGGATGACCAGGAAAAAATTGATCAATCCCTGGAGATATTAAGTCAGGCGGCGGGTTTTCTGCGTTCTCAGCTGGCCAGGGCCATCAAGCTGAGGTTTACCCCGCGACTCCGCTTTTACTATGACAACAGTCTGCGGCGCGGGGCTTATCTGTCCTCGCTGATCGATCAGGCAGTTGCCAAAGACGCTAAAGCGGATAAAGGCTCAGAAGAAGGTACCGAGGAGTAAGTCATGGCCAGAAGAGGTCGACGCGCTAATCGTGGCCGTCCGGTGGACGGCATTATTGTGGTTGATAAAGTGTATGGCGCTTCTTCCAACGAGGTGCTCCAGCGGGTGAAGCGGTTGTTTAATGCCGCCAAGGCGGGCCATACCGGCAGTCTTGATCCGCTGGCAACGGGCGTTTTACCCATCTGTCTGGGGGAGGCTACCAAGTTTTCCCAGTATTTGCTGGATTCTGATAAATCCTACCGCACCACCATGAAAATGGGAGTGAGAACCACCACGGGTGATCGGGAGGGGGAGATCGTCGAAGAGCGCCCGGTGACGGTTACCCGTTCTGATGTAGAGGCCATTCTGCACCAGTTCCGGGGTGACGTTGAGCAGGTACCCAGCATGTTCTCTGCGCTCAAGCACAACGGCAGACCATTGTACGAATATGCCCGGGAAGGGATCGAAATTGAGCGCCCTTCGCGCACCATTACCATTCATCGTCTGGAGCTGCTGGACTTTGATGGGGATGAGTGTGTCTTCGAGGTGGATTGCACCAAGGGAACCTATATCCGCACGCTGGTTGAAGATATTGGTGAGGCCCTGGGCTGCCTTGGTCATGTTGCTGAGCTGAAGCGCCTCAAGGCAGGCCCTTACACTGAGCATCAGGCGCACTCCCTGGATGAGCTGGCGGCCATGCGGGATGAAGCCCGTGAGTCGGCCCTGGATGTTGATCAGCGTATTGAGTTTGCCGAGCTGTCCGGACTGGCGGAGGAGCTGGGTCGTGACAAGCTGGAACCAGCGCAGTCAGAGCGCCTGAGGGAGTTGTCGAAAATCCGCAATAAGGCCGGTGATCGTGTTATTGATGACCTGTTGTTGCCTCAGGACAGCGCTGTCAGTGACTGGCCGCAGGTCAAACTGGGTGCAACCAGCAGTTATTATGTTTCCCAGGGGAATCCGGTCCAGGTGCCTCAGGCGCCGACATCCGGCAATGTCCGCATCTATGGCGTTGCTGAAGGTGTTGAAGGCGTGGTGTTCCTGGGTATTGGCGAAATTACCGATGATGGCCTGGTCGCACCCAAGCGTCTGGTCAAAGGCTGATTCAGCCTGAAATACGCGATTCCATTTGCCCCACTACTTAAATAGTTTTTTTGGACGCGTTCACAACATAGTGATAGAATTCGTCGCTTGTTTAAATGGCTGGCTGTAAATATGCACGGTCATGCCGGTTATCTGTATTGCATATTATCTGGAGATTGAACAATGGCTTTGACTGCTGAACAGAAAGCTGAAATCCTGAAGAAATTCGCTCGCACTGAAGGCGACACCGGTTCCCCTGAAGTTCAGGTGGCTCTGCTGACCGCTAACATCGAAGGTCTGCAGGGACACTTCAAGGCGAATCACAAGGATCATCACTCTCGTCGTGGTCTGATTCGCATGGTAAACCAGCGTCGTAACCTGCTGGACTACCTGAAGCGTAAGGATGTTGAACGTTACCGCAGCCTGATCCAGCTTCTGGGTCTGCGTCGCTAATCGTTTGATACAGTCATATTGGGTGGTGGTGTCTTGATATCACCTCCCACAGTCAAGGCACCGCGAGCTGCACTATCTGTGGCTGGCGGTGTTTTGTTATTTGCGGGTTGAGAATGTTGTCAGCCCGGGCATTATCTCTCTGCGGGTTGCGACTGCCGGGCTCTGTTTTCTCTGGTAGTCTTGGACAAGAATTACTCATGCCTGCACTCTGTCTGCATGGGGTGCAATTCAGAGACTTCGATTCAGAGGTCTCTGAATTGCATCCATCTCTATGACAGTGTGGATGCAGGTGGGGTGATATCGTTTGGTAATAAAGGAAAATAACGTGAGTATTGCTCCAAAAGCATTGACAAAGACTTTCCAGTTCGGTGAACACACCGTGACGCTGGAAACTGGACGGGTTGCCCGTCAGGCCACCGGTGCCGTGCTGGCAACCATGGGTGAGCTGCAGGTTCTGGCAACGGTAGTGGGCGCTAAAAGTGCCCGTGATGGTCAGGACTTTTTCCCGTTATCCGTTCACTACCAGGAAAAGGTGTACGCGGCGGGTAAAATTCCCGGCGGTTTCCTGAAGCGTGAAGGTAAGGCCAGCGAAAAAGAGACGCTGACTTCCCGTCTGATTGACCGTCCTATCCGTCCGCTGTTCCCGAAAGGTTTCATGAACGAAGTTCAGGTGATCATCACGGTAATGTCGGTGGATAAAAAGAACGATCCTGACATTCTGGGCATGATTGCCACATCTGCGGCCCTGGCTATTTCCGGTATTCCCTTTGCCGGTCCTGTGGGTGCTGCCCGTGTTGGTTTCACTGAAGACGACGGTTACATTCTCAACCCATCTTTCGAGCAGATGAAAAAGTCTGAGCTGGACATGGTGGTTGCCGGTACCAGCGAAGCTGTGCTGATGGTTGAGTCCGAAGCGCAGGAACTGACAGAAGATGAAATGCTGGGTGCGGTTCTGTTTGCCCAGCAGGAGTATCAGGCGGTTATTGCTGCCATTAAAGAGTTTGCTGCAGAAGCCGGTAAGCCAACCTGGGACTGGCAGCCAGAGCCAGAAAAAACGGCAGTGAAAGAAGCCGTTGCTGCTGGCTTTGAGCAGAAAATTCGAGAGGCCTATGGCATCACCATCAAGCAGGAGCGCAGCAACAAGCTGGCGGAACTGCGCGCTGAAGCTGAAGCTGAGCTGGTTGGCGAAGACCAGGGCAAATTCAGTGCGGATGATGTTCAGACCTACTTCAGCAAACTGGAGAAGTCCGTCGTCCGTGGCAACATCATTAACGGTCAGCCACGTATCGATGGTCGTGATACCAAAACCGTTCGCCCGATCACAGTCGAAGTGGGCGTTCTGAAAAAGACCCACGGTTCCGCCCTGTTCACCCGTGGTGAAACTCAGGCTATCGTCACCACCACGCTGGGTACTGCCCGTGATGCGCAGTTTATCGATGCCCTGGAAGGTGAAAGCCGTGACCCGTTCATGCTGCATTACAACTTCCCTCCCTACTCTGTAGGCGAGGCTGGTCGTATGGGTCCTCCGGGACGCCGTGAAATCGGCCATGGTCGTCTTGCCCGTCGTGGTATTCAGGCAGTACTGCCCGGTGAAGAAGAGTTCCCTTATACCATCCGTGTGGTGTCTGAAATTACCGAATCCAATGGTTCCAGCTCCATGGCTTCCGTCTGTGGCTCTTCCCTGGCGCTGATGGATGCCGGTGTGCCGCTGAAAGCACCGGTTGCCGGTATCGCCATGGGTCTGGTTAAGGAAGGCGAGCAGTTTGCAGTTCTGACCGATATTCTGGGTGATGAAGATCACCTGGGTGATATGGACTTTAAAGTGGCCGGAACTGCCCACGGCGTTACGGCGCTGCAGATGGACATCAAGATTGCCGGTATCACTGAAGAGATCATGGATATCGCCCTTGACCAGGCTCTGCATGCGCGTCTGCATATCCTGGCCGAGATGAATAAAGTCATCGCCCGTTCCCGCAGTGAACTGTCGCCAAACGCACCAATGACCATGACCCTGAAGATTGATCAGGACAAGATTCGTGATGTTATTGGTAAGGGTGGTGCCACTATCCGTTCTATCTGTGAAGATACCGGTGCATCGGTTGATATTGCTGACGACGGCACCGTTAAAATTTATGGTGAGACCCGGGAAGCCTGTCAGGCAGCTTATGACCGTGTCTACGGCGTCACTGCTGAAGCGGAAATCGGCAAGATTTACAACGGTACGGTAACTCGCATTGTCGAGTTTGGTGCTTTTGTTAATATCCTGCCAGGTCAGGATGGTCTGGTGCATATTTCCCAGATTGCTGATCATCGGGTTGAGAACGTTGCTGACTACGTCAAGATGGGACAGAAGCTTGAAGTGGTTGTGATGGATCTGGATAACCGTGGTCGTATTAAGCTGAGCATGAAAGAAGTTGCTCGTATTAAAGAGCAGCAGGCTGCAGCGGCTGAGTAATCACCGCTGCAAAGAGGCTGGCCTCAGTGCCAGTCTCTCTCAATCTCTGGTTACATATTAGAATTTTCTCCTGCTCCCTGATGGGGTTATACCAATTCCACCTTCTAAATATGAACTGCGCAGCCATTTTGAACAGCTGGATCTTCGTTGGAATTCCTCGCAATAGCTCTGCTATTACTCGTCATTCCGCCTTGCCCAGCTGTCCAAAATGACTTGCTCGATCTCATATTTAGAAGGCGGAATTGGTATTATTCTGTGACCCGCGAGAAAAATGAGAGTCACTTTTTCCCCGACTAAGGTTAGTCTGCCTGTGTTTAACCCACAGGCAGTGGAACCTAATAATCCTCTTGAGGTCAAACTTCGGTATTTATAGTCCAGGCGTGCAGGGCTTTATTCTGAAGGCATCATCATCAACCGACCCCCATCCAAAAGCAGCTAGAGTTGACCAGCAAGTCGGTTCAAGCGGTATTCCTGAAAGCTCCAGAAACAGATTTAACGGTAAAAGAGTCTATCAGACTCATAAAAATGCAGCCTCAACGCTGAATGATGGCAAGGATATTGAGGATGCCTTTTGGCAAAAAAAACTATTGCAAGGACGTCAAATCACCCCGGCTGATGTGCTCACAGCTTATAGCAATGATACAACGTCTCTCAGGGGGGGGTTATTCCTTGAGAGGCTTTGCTTAAAGAACACTCTTTATAACAATCGAAAAGTTATCCCGGATCAGGTCATTCAGGAATTCAACCGGAAGCCAGATTTAAATAAGTACAAATTAGCGATAGCGCGCTTCAAATCGGAATGTTGTATGAGGGGGCGGCTATTGCATGGCCAGCAGGTCACGCCGGATGTGGTGGTGAAAGATTATCAGGCAGCCAAAGCATCACTGGAACTGGCCCGTTTCAAGCAACTCTGTTGCCTGAGGGGGTTGCTATTGAATGGTCATCAGGTCAGGCCGGATGCAGTGGCTAAGGATTTTTCGGGTAGTCCCGAAGGCAAACTGGGACTGGCGCGCTTCAAAGCGGAATGTTGCTTGAGGGGCCTGTTATTGAATGGCCAGCAAGTCACTCCGGATGCGGTTGTTAAGGATTATCAGGCAGTCAGTGCAACACTTGAGTTGGCGCGTTTTAAGGCGGAGTGTTGCTTGAGGGGACTACCGTTGAATGGCCAGCAAGTCACACCGGATGAAGTGGTTAAGGCTTTCCCGTGTGGCCCGCAAGGCAAGCTGGGGATAGTGCGCTTTAAAGTGGAATGTTGCCTGAGGGGGTTGCCATTGAATGGCCGACCGGTCACACCGGAGGCGGTGGTTAAGGATTATCAGGCAATCAAGGCAACACTGGAGCTGGCTCGCTTTAAATCGGAGTGTTGCCTGAGAGGCCTGCGATTGAATGGCAAGCGGATCTCACCGGATGTGGTGTTTAAGGGTTATCAGGCTGCCAGTGCAACATTGGAGCAGGCGCGCTTCAAAGAGGCATGTTGCCTGAAGGGCTTGCTGTTGAAAGGCCAGCAGGTCAAACCTGAGGCGGTCGTTAACGGTTATCAGGCAGCCAAGGCAGCATTGGATTTGACGCGCTTCAAAGAGCGATGTTGCTTGAACGGCGTGCCGTTAATGGGGCAGCAGGTCACACCCGATGAGGTGGTTAAGGGGTTTGAGGAGGCCAGAGCAACACTGGAGCTGCCGCGCTTCAAAGAGGAATGCTGCCTGAGAGGGCTGCCGTTGAATGGCCAGCCGGTTACACCGGATACGGTCATTAAGGATTTCCCGGACAATTCGAGAGGCAGGCTGGGGATAGCGCGCTTCAAACAGGAATGTTGCCTTAGGGGGGTGGCGTTGAATGGCCGACTGGTTGAAGCGGAGGCAGTGGTTAAGGATTATGAAGACGGTGGCTGGTTAATGGAAAGAGCTTTTTTTTATGTACAGCTGGCATTGACGGCAAGAGAATTGAACGGTGCCTGTCTGGATAACCGGCAAGTGTTAGAAGCATTTAATGAAGTACCCGGCGGTCATGCTGTAAAGCAAGCCGGGTATCTGATTCAAAAGTTGCAACAACCCAGGCATTATGATGAAAACAATGCAGCTCAGGAGATGCTTCAAGAGGCCTGGCGAATCTTAAACAACGCATCCCATAAAGACGACCAGCAACAACGACTGCAATGTCAATTGCAATTCATGGCTATGCACTATGGGCTGTCAATTGATCATCAGAGAGTGTCAGCAGAGCAGGTATTGCAATCCATCAAACGACTGAGAAACTCGTTTCAGAATTCACGCATCCATTTCTTCTTCCTGGCGCATTGTTGTATTACAAGACAGTCGGTTAATGGGCGATACGTCCATAAGAATCAGGTTCTGGAGTGTCTTCAGCGTTTTTCTGAAGGAAGCAAGATACGCCATGCTCTGGGCTTCTGGTTTGAACAATGCAGCTGTGAAGCCAATATAATGGATAATATGCTGTTTAAACGAGAAAATACCGTTGTCCGTGGTCGTGATAGTCATCAAGAATGCTCAGCCTGTGTCAGTCAAGCTGAGGCTTCTGTTGCTGTCAGTAGAGAGCACCCCGGATCACCTGAACAGTATACTGACAACGCCTGGCTTGACTGTTTTTCCACAGATGGAAACGGGTGTTCAGCCAATCTTGACAAAGGAGGCCCACTTCCTTGTCAGGATACTTATTTAAATTCAATAACGCTGAAAACACTGGAGATTATTCAGGAAATCAATAATTCTTATACCGACCCTCCCATTCTGGTTACCGGTTCATACGCACGCTTTTTACAGAATCTCCACTCATCATTTGATGAGATTGACATTATCTGCACGAAAGAAGCATCTGTCAGAACCCTTTTTGACAAGCTGCAGGCACTGAATACCGACAGTGAGTCAGACATCCCTCAAAGTGTCATCATCTGGCCTGTCCCGGAATGTCAGGCGATGAAATTGCCAAAGGCCTACAGTATTCATCTTAAAGACGGTGATCTGGGGATAAAGGCAATGGGTTTTGAGGTTTATGTTGACGCCAGAGTAACCGATGGAAAGGCATCACGATTGCCCGTTCTCGTTCCTGGCGTTGAGAGGCCGGTATGGTGTTTGTTGTTTGCTGAAGAGACCAGATTGCTGAACGATACGCTGCAATATCTCACGGATAACCTTGATCAGCTGACAGAGCAATTGCACAAAGGCGCAGCATTCGACCTGCCTCGAACCATTCTGTTTCACAACCCCCAAAACACCGGGGAGCGTATTTATGGTTTGCTGATAGGCTGTCTGCTTATCCTGAATAAAGCCAAACAGTTTATTGCCCTGCACTCTGAAGGAAAACCTGGCTGCCGACCTAGCCAGCTTCAGGAAGAATATCAACGCCTTCATGCGCTGACTGAGCATCTGCAAATGAAATTGGCTCACCATGTTTGCCGTCATGATTTTGAGCACAGAGTTAACGACTGGTTATCAACAACCCGGCCTGTGAATGAGTGTGAGGTCAAGAGGAAGGAGACTGTCGAGGAACTGCTTACGCTGATGAAGCCTGCATAAGAGCGGCTAGATTCCACTCATTGAGCATTTGGTCACACTAGGAGGCTGTCCGAGAATAGCGCCCATAGCGAGGATGGCAGAAAATTGATGATAAAAAGTCGGAAATTTTTAGTGAATAGTGGTTCTATTTACTAAAAATTTCCGACTTTCTAGACCAATTTGCTGTCACCGCAGTAGGGCAGTCTATTCTCGGACAGCCTCCTAGGTGCAAGCCATAAAAAAAGCACCGTGTGGTGCTTTTTTTATGGCTGATGATTACTCATCAAGGAAGCTGCGGAGGTGATCCGAGCGCGTTGGATGACGCAGTTTTCTCAGGGCCTTGGCTTCAATCTGACGAATACGCTCACGGGTAACGTCGAACTGCTTGCCCACTTCTTCCAGCGTGTGGTCGGTGTTCATATCGATACCGAAGCGCATTCTCAGTACCTTGGCTTCACGAGCGGTGAGGCCAGCCAGAACCATGCGGGTAGATTCCTTCAGGCCTTCACCGGTTGCCCGGTCGATAGGCGACTGCATGGTAGCATCTTCAATAAAGTCACCCAGGTGCGAATCTTCATCATCACCAATGGGTGTCTCCATGGAGATAGGCTCTTTGGAGATCTTCAGTACCTTACGAATCTTGTCTTCGGGCATATCCATGCGTACAGCCAGTTCGTCCGGTGTGGGTTCCCGGCCCATCTCCTGCAACATCTGTCGTGAGATCCGGTTCAGCTTGTTGATGGTTTCAATCATGTGAACCGGAATACGGATGGTGCGGGCCTGGTCTGCGATCGATCGGGTAATCGCCTGACGAATCCACCAGGTGGCATAGGTCGAAAACTTGTAACCACGGCGATATTCGAACTTGTCCACCGCCTTCATCAGACCGATGTTGCCTTCCTGAATCAGGTCAAGGAACTGCAGGCCGCGGTTGGTGTATTTCTTGGCAATAGAAATAACCAGACGAAGGTTGGCCTCAACCATCTCTTTTTTGGCGCGGCGGGCACGGGCTTCGCCAAGGGACATTTTACGGTTGATGTCTTTTATCTGGACCAGGGAAAGATCAAACTCTTTCTCAATATTGGCCAGCTTTTTCTGGGCACGAACAATCTCTTCGCGATAGTTCTGCAAAGCATCTATGTAACCGCCGCTGCCAGCGGCCAGTTCATCGATCCAGCCAAGGTTGGTTTCGTTGCCCGGAAATGCCTTAAGGAAGATCTTGCGGGGCATTTTGGATTTGCGAACACACAGCTGCATGACCGCGCGTTCGTTATCACGGATGCGCTCCACGGCATTGCGGATTCGGAACACCAGCATGTCGAAGATGCGTGGCACCAGCTTCAGCGGCATGAAAGCTTCGGCCAGTTCTTCAAGTGCTGCCTGGCTGTTATCACGACCATGAGTGGCAATAGCCTTGGTGGCTTTTTCCAGGGCATCTCTCAGAAGGGTGAAGCGCTCTCTGGCCTCTTCCGGGTCGAGTCCGCTATCGCCCTCTTCTTCGCTATCTTCATCACCATCACCATCACCATCATCGTCATCAAGTGAATCGTCGATTTCGATATCGTTATCATCGGTATTGGTGATCTCAGTATTGTCGTCGGGATCTATATAGCCGCTGATAACGTCGGTGAGGCGACCTTCTTCTTCGGTAAGGCGGTCATACTCGTCGAGGACAATCTGGGCAGAACCGGGGAATTGAGCCAGTGCCGACATGACTTCACGCCAGCCTTCCTCGATGCGCTTGGCAATCTGGATTTCGCCCTCACGGGTTAACAGCTCTACGGTACCCATTTCCCGCATGTACATGCGGACAGGATCAGTGGTTCTTCCTGCTTCCTGTTCGACGGCGGCAAGCGCTGCGGCTGCTTCTTCGGCGGCAGCTTCATCGGTGTCGGCTTCAGCCATGAGCAGGGTATCGGCGTCGGGAGCGGTCTCGTAGACGCTGATACCCATGTCATTGATCATGCGGATAATATCTTCCACCTGATCAGGATCGGAAATATCTTCCGGAAGATGGTCATTAACCTCCGCGTAAGTCAGGTACCCCTGTTCCTTACCACGGGCGATAAGCTCTTTTAATCTGGATTGTTGTTGCGAATTTGCTGACATATCAACCCTTCAACAGCGGATATTGACGAACCGGACAAAAAAACGTAAGCAGGCAATTATAGCTCATAAACTGGGTATAGTACCACAGGGCAGCGGCCCGACTTGGTTGGACGAGGTACCGGAATGCATTCCATGACGCGGGTTACCTTTCCTTGGTGTTTTCAGACCGGGTTTGAATTAGAAATGTGGCCAATAATGCAGTTCCACGGGACACAGTGAAATTCAAGTATACCTAATATTTTTTGTTGTGCAGTTATTTTTTTATGCATGGATTCGAGGAATCGGTTGCATTTGTCTGACACTACCAAAAAAAGATTAACTTTCCCCATTTTTTTCGTGGTGGTTGCCGGGTGATTTGTCGGTTGCCTGCTGCTGGGTCATCTGCTCTCTGAACGCTTCCTGATGTTGACGGAACTGCTGGCGAAGTTCTTCGTTAATTTGTCCCGGCTTTTTGTTCTGGAAGCTCTGGATAAGTGATTTGTACAGGTTCTTCTGATGGTTTAATCCTGCTTTCCTGCGAATGCTGGCCAGGGTTTCCAGAAACTCATCCCGGTGCGCGGTGGTGCCGTGATCCAGGGCTGCGAGGGCTTGCAGGCGTTGTCCTTTCTCTGTGTCGTACCATTGGGCAATAAGCGTGCTGGCTTTCAGTGACGGCTCTTTTTTCAGGATGGTTAACAGGTCGATCAGTAATTGACTGTCACTGTCGTTTTCCAGTTTCAGGTGGTCAAATGGCTCGGAAACTTCCCGGGCAAACTCCGGATTACACAATAACTGTCGTATGGCATAACCGCAGGTCACCAGTCTGGCTGAGTTGGTCAGATGGCGGGTTGAAGGCCTGCGTGAAATCTCAGGTGTGTTATAGCTCGGGTGTTCTTCTGGTGCGTACTGTCTTTCTTCGTAGTCTGCATTGTAGAAAGGCGCTGGCTCATAATGACCATGATGCACCTGTGCTTCCTGGCTGACGTTGCGTGTTTCCGGCTCTGGTCGGCTTGTGGATAACTCTCTGGTGCGGGCACTTTCCTGAAAGTGAGCTTCCAGGTAGTGTGTATCCAGTCCTGTTCGGTCTGAGAGCTTTTTCACCAGCAACTGACGAAACAAGCCTTCCGGCAGTTTATCAAGATAAGGTTGAGCCAGTTTGGCCAAACGGGCACGACCATCCATGGTGGTCAGATCCAGCTCTGACTCCAGTTCCCGGAACAGTAAGTTATCCAGGCTGATGGCCTGGCTCTTGATTCGCTCAATAAAGCTTTCGGAGCCTTCCTTGCGAACCATGCTATCCGGATCTTCGCCCTGTGGCAGAAACAGGAAACGGGCCTGACGACCATCCTGCATGTTGGACAGTGTCGATTCCAGTGCACGCCACGCCGCCCGTCGACCGGCATCATCGCCATCAAAGCAGAAAATAACTTCAGGCACCACTTTGAACAGTCGCTGCATATGGTCAGGGGTGGTGGCTGTGCCAAGGGTTGCCACCGTGTTGGTGATTCCCTGTTGGGCCAGTGCCACCACATCCATATACCCTTCAACCACCAGGATCCGGCTCAGCTTGCGGTTGGCCTGCCGGGCTTCAAACAGCCCGTAAAGCTCTTTGCCTTTGTGAAAAACCGGGGACTCGGGAGAGTTCAGATACTTGGGTTTCTCATCGCCCAGAACCCGGCCGCCAAACGCAATGTAGCGCCCCCGGCTATCCCGGATAGGGAAAATGATGCGTTCCCGGAAGCGATCATACACCGTATTGCGGTCTTCATTTTTGACCAGCATGCCGGTGGTGATCAGCTGTTGCTCTTTTTCTGGTGAGGTGGCCAGCTCTTTTTTCAGGTTGTCCCAGCCCGGCGGTGCAAAGCCGATGGCAAAGTGCTGGCAGGTTTGTGGATCAAGCCCCCGGTTTTTCAGATAGTGGGATGCCCTTGGGGATTGTTCATGCTGTTTCAGCTGGCGGCTATAGAAGTCCACTGCGCGATCCAGCAGATTGTAGAGTTCGCTGTGGTCCGGGCCCCGTTGCCGGTGCGGGTTTTCTTCCCTGGGGACTTCCAGGCCCAGCTGTCCTGCCAGGGTGTCAACCGCTTCAGGAAAGTCCAGGTGGTCGTGGTCCATAACAAAGCCAACGGCGTTGCCACTGGCTCCGCAGCCAAAGCAGTAGTAGAACTGCTTGTCAGGACTTACCGTAAAGGATGGGGTCTTTTCTTTATGGAAAGGGCAGCAGGCAGAGTAGTTGCGACCGGTTTTTTTCAGCTTAACCCGGTGATCGATAACATCGACGATATCAATGCGGGTCAGGAGGTCATCAATAAAATACTGGGGAATCCGTCCGGCCATGGTGGAGTGCTGCGCCTGAAACAGAAAAGAAAATAACTATTGGATAGATACTATCACCCGTCAGGGTGAGTGTCAGCTTAACCGGGATTTAACGATTTTGCTGATGGATGACATGTCCGCCCGACCCTGCGCCTGTGGTTTAACAATGCCCATCACCTTGCCCATGTCGGCCATGCCGGAGGCACCGGTGCTGTTAATGGCGAGGTCGACCAGTTCGGAGATTTCTGTTTCTGATAGTGGGGTGGGGAGAAAGTCAGCAAGAACCTCAAGTTCCAGCTTTTCCTGTTCGGCAAGATCGGTGCGCCCGGCAGACTCGAACTGTTCAATGGCATCGCGACGCTGCTTTACCATTTTGTCCAGCACTGCCAGGGCGCGTTGATCGTCTAGTGATTTTTCATCGACTTCAATTCGCTTCAGTTCGGCCAGAGCCAAACGGATAGTACCCAGTCGTGGTTTGTCGCGATTGCGCATGGCATCCTTCATGGCTTCTGTCAGTTGATCCCTGACAATGCAATCACTCATGACACGTTCCTTTTTACCTGATGTTAAGGTTGGTGGGTTCAAAGCTCAATGGTAGTCAACGCGTAAATCACCGGATTGAAGCAACCGACGTTAGGGGCAGTTGATCAATACAGACGCTCACGACGACGCTGCTCGCGCTGCAGTTTTTTAAGATGACGCTTAACAGCAGCAGCGGCCTTGCGCTTGCGAACGGTAGTTGGCTTCTCGTAGTGCTCACGACGACGAACTTCAGCCAGGATACCAGCTTTTTCACAAGAGCGCTTGAAACGGCGCAGGGCTACGTCAAACGGTTCATTCTCTTTAACTTTAACAGCAGGCATGCAGAGATCACCTTCCTTTTAATAACAAATGTTGACCATGAATCCGCCCCGGTCAGTGCGACTGAAGGCTAAAAAACTCACGGCTGGATTACAGCCAATGCTGCGCGAATGCGATAAATCACCTCTGTGATTACCAGTATCGTGCTTTGAAAAGACAGGTCTTTACCCAAAGCAGTACGTTAATACTCACACTAACAGGACAGATTAGTCGCAGTTTTTCAAGGGCGCGAATTTTAAAGCTTATTCAGCAAAAATGCAAAAAACGCCCACTTAACGTATGATTCTTCCCCTTTATGAAATACCCGGATTCGGGAATTTCACTGACTCTTTTTTGCACACATTGTTTCACAGGTTGGTTGAATGATTGTTCTCGGGATAGAAACTTCCTGCGATGAGACCGGCATTGCCCTCTATGACAGCGGGAAAGGTCTGCTGAGCGATGCCCTGTTCAGTCAGATTGATATGCACATCGATTACGGTGGTGTGGTACCTGAACTGGCTTCCAGAGACCATATCCAGAGAGTATTGCCCCTGATTAACCAGGTGCTTGAGCAGGCAGGCATCAATAAAGATCAGATCGATGCCATAGCCTACACCCGTGGCCCCGGGCTGGTGGGGGCCCTAATGGTGGGCGCCTGTATTGGCAAGGCACTGGCCTGGGCCTGGGGCATTCCATCGGTGGGGGTTCACCACATGGAAGGTCATTTGCTGGCACCCATGCTGGAAGAAACACCCGTAGCGTTTCCATTTGTGGCGCTGCTGGTATCCGGTGGCCACACTCAGCTGGTGCAGGTGGCTGGTATTGGTCGTTACACCCTGCTGGGCGAGTCGGTTGACGATGCCGCCGGAGAAGCTTTTGATAAAGTGGCCGCGATGCTGGGTCTGGATTACCCTGGCGGTCCTGCCATTGCCCGGCTGGCAGAACAGGGGCAGGAAGGGCGTTTTCGTTTCCCACGGCCCATGACCGATCGCCCGGGACTGGATTTCAGCTTCAGTGGCTTGAAAACCTATACCCTTAATACCGTGGCAAAATGCCGTCAAGAAGCGATAGCCAAAGAGCCTTCGGATCAGGATCGTGCGGATATTGCCCGTGCCTTTGAACAGGCTGTGGTGGCAACCCTGACCATCAAATGTCGCCGTGCCCTGCAGCAGACCGGTATGAAGCAGCTGGTTATTGCCGGAGGCGTCAGTGCCAATCAGTCACTGCGGGCTGCCCTGGAATCCATGGTGGAAAAAGAAGGTGCGGTACTGCGTTATGCCCGCCCACAGTTCTGTACGGATAATGGTGCCATGATCGCTTATGCTGGCTGTCAGCGGCTGCTTGCTGGTCAGAGCGATGGGCCTGAAGTAGTGCCTGTGCCCCGCTGGCCTATGGAAGAGCTGGAGCCGGTTGGCTAGAAGCCTTTTAAAGAAGGGAACCACAAAGGCACGGAGGCACAAAGTTTTTGTTCTGATGTTACCTGTCGAGCAGGTCGCGCCCATCTTTACCTTTGTGCCTCTGTGTCTTTGTGGTTTGATGTTTATTAGCGACAACCTCTTTAGATTTCGTTTTCTGCGCCACTGTTTTCATGATTAAAAGAACGTGAGTGTGACTCCCATGGATAAAGTACGAATAGAAGCCATTGAAACCCGGGCGGTCATCGGTGTTTATGAGTTTGAGCATGAAGCACCGCAGCCATTGGTGCTGGACCTGGAACTGACGACTGATTTTACCCGCGCGTTCACCAGTGACGACTTGCAGGATGCGCTGGATTACGACGCTATTACCCGACAGGTCAGGGCATTTTGTGAGGCCTCCCGGTATCAGCTGATTGAGGCACTGGCTGGCGGTATCATCACTCAGGTGCTGGAGCATTATCCGGTGGATAAAGTGGCTGTCACCATTCGCAAGCCGAAGGCTTTGACCAATGCGCTTGCTACTGTCTGGTGTGAGCGAACCCGTACACAGATGATGGGACAGGAATAGCGGGCAGTGACTGTCTATGTGCTGGGTATTGGCTCCAATATTAACGCTGAGTATCAGTGTCGTCAGATGATCGCTGCGCTGGAGCAGCGATTTGGTAAGGTCAGGGTCAGTGAGCTGGTGACCACGAAAGCAGTTGGTCTTGAGGCTCCCGATTATATTAACGGGGTGGTTTGCGTTGAGTCAGATATGAGTGCTGAGACATTGCAGCAATGGTGCAAGAGGCTTGAAGAGCAACTGGGAAGGGATCGCGAACAGCACCTTTGTGCTGCGGATATTGACCTTTTGCTGGCGTTGGACTGTTCTGGTGCCCTTGCAGTGGAAAAGTTGATCGATCAGGTTCAAGAACCCTGGTTTCGGCCCCTGGTAACAGAGCTGTTAAACAGGAATCTGATTTCATCTGGTTAACGACTTAATTACCATAAAAAAAGGCCGTCTTGAAAAGACGGCCAGAGTATTCAGGGGTAAGCCTGAAAAAAACATGGCAAAAAGCCTGTGCTTATGTGCGAACTTGTTGAGCGCTCCTCTCCTCCCCTTTGGTCAAAGTACGTAATTGATCGTGAGCTACCATGCACTGCTCAGGTGTTCGAGCTTGAGGTAAAATGGTATGCTCAACCAAGGGCTCTTGGTCACTATATACGGAAGAAGCATCATCGTCGTCGTCATTAAGTACAGAAGCATTGTCAAACTGCGGTGCACTATCAATGCTGTGGCGGCGGCCATCAAGCTCAGCTTTTGTGGTTTCAACGAACCGACTGTTGGCGAGAAATTCTTCTGCCTCTGGCGAGTCATCGAAAATCTCCTCCAGCAGCAAACCTTGGCGCTCGGGATTAACTTGTACAGGCCTCACTGTTGGCTTTGTTCGCTGCAATTCAGAGAACCACTGGTCACTGATCTGCCTTAATTCGCTGATCTGCCGTTCTCGTTCCATCTGCCTGAAAAATTCTCTGGCCATGACAGTACGGCTTTTGCCATCGTCAGCCTCTGACTCTGAACTGTTCGCAGAGAATTCGAAGACATCACCATCGTCTGTAAGAGCTCTTGGTTTGCTGCTTTTTGCGTCCAGTAGCTCATTGTGAGAATGCACATTTTCCTCGGTCAGAGCGAAGAGTTTTTCTCCAATCGCGGCTGCCAGGCTGGCAGCTTGTTCCGGTGTTGGTTCAAAAGAAGCTTTGGGTTTAATGACAACAGGAACTTCTGGTTCAACAACGGGAACTTTGGATTCAACAACAGGAGCTTCCGGTTGGCTGACCAGTGCTCTGTTCTTGACAATGGTTTGGGACTTATCGTAGCCCTCATGCCTGCCATCAACGTCACTGTACTTAACCACCCAGTGGTTGCTGAGTCGGCCAGGTGCCTCTTCCCATTTGACCTTGCCATCACTGTCTTTCAGGACTTTGCCATTTTCATCTCTCTGGGCAACATAGCCTTGATAGGAAGCCTGGCTCATCTTGCTCCACTTCATGCCTTCCTGATTCTGGTAATCAGGGGCAGACACTCTTCCGTTGTAAGCCAGGGTCAGCTTCCTGTCAGGCGTGGGGATGATCACATCGTTCACCTGGGCGTACATGGTTTTATCGACACCAGTGACATTGCCGCCGGCATCTTTGGTGAAGATATCCAGGACGTTACCCTTGGCATCTTTGTAAACCCAGTTTTTCAAACGACCAATGTCCAGCCTGTCGCGTTTGTCTGATACCCTTTTATCGAAATCAGGATCTTGAGGGTCACGAACAAGTGCACCGTTTTTCCAGTCATCGATGTCTTGTGCACGGTGTTCCTGAAGGTTCGGGCACATCTGGTTCAGGTATTCAAGCTCTTGTTGGATCGAGGCCTTCTCGCACTCTTTGGCATAGATTGCCAGGTGGCGCTTGTTGATATCGATATCCTTTTGCTGATTGCTGATGAACTCATTTAATGACTTAACCGAAGACTGGTGTCCGCCTTCTTCTGCCTTCTTCAGATCTTTGTGCATTTCTCCAAGCGAGGATTCTAACTGTTTAACCCATGCCTGCACTTCCGCTTTATAGGCTTCAGGATTCGACTCTTTTTTGATGAACTTTTTGGTATCCCCGTTGTTCGGGTAGGCCGCATCAAAATCAGCCATCATTGTCGCCACGTCTTTGTCAAGCGTTTGTACTGCTGCGTGAAGCTTGGCGTGATATTGTTCTCTGACCAGCTTGAATGCTGCGATCACGTTCTCGTCAGTGCATTTAAATACAGGACGTTTGGGAGGCTCGCCAGGGTGAACAGGCGCTTTTTGATCAAGTGCTTTACCTTTCTTCGCCGCTTTCTGCTTGGCTTTCTGGTATTTTGCATCGTCCTTGATGAAGGCTGCCAATAACTGTTCGTAAGCTGCCATTTCTTTGTTGTAATCATACAGAGCGGTGGCCAGCGCAGGGTCGTTACCCAGTCTCATGGCTACTGATGCATGGTCAGCATCCAGTAAATGATCTACAACCTTACCGCCCGGGGTCTTCTCTTTAACTGTCACTGTTGCCCGACTATTTTCATCAGCTACAGTCAGGGTCCGGGTCGGGGTATAGTAGTACTTTTCACCGGTTTTTGGATCTTCGTGGAGCACTTTTTCTTTGTGCAGCTTCAGCTTCTCATCCGCCAGTTGCTTATTGAACAAGTGGTTGGCTTCAGCGCGAGCTTTTTGACTGTCTACCTTTTCTTGAACTTCCTTGTCGGTAACACCGAAGTGCTCGGCCAGCCTTGCGCAATGCAATTCCTCGCGAAGTTTGTTGTGCCGTTGCTTGGCCTCTGACATACAGAGCTTGTCAAATGCCTGATTTTTTTCCTGCTTGAGAGCATCCACAGCCTGCTGTGCAGCGGTTTTCTGCTCCAGCTTTCTGGCATTATACTTGGCCGGATGGAATACATAGAGTAACCCTTCGTAAGCAGGGGTAATCACGTAATCTTGCAGAGGTTTGGTAACAAATTTAACAGCGTTAAAGAGGAGCTTTAAGGGGGCAACAAGATATGAGCCCACGACTTTCAACTTCTCAATTACCCGCTCACTCAGGCTGAGCTTGTGAATGACAGTAATTGGCTGATCTTTTATTTCAGATTTTTTTTCAGCAGTTTTTTCAGCGGTTTTCGCTGGGTTTCCGGAAGTTTTTTCATCTGTTTTTGCTGGGTTTCCGGAAGTTTTTTCATCAGTTTTCGCTGGGTTTCCGGCAGCTTTTTCAGCGGTTTTCGCTGGGTTTTCAGCGACTTTGCCATCTGCGGTTTTTTCTACCGGGATCTTCTCAGCAGGTTTCACCGGAGCAGGCTCTGTCTGGACAGATTTTTGCGCAGACCTTGCCGGTGTGCCACCTATAGCAGCGATGCCTTGTTTAATTCTGTCAGACAGCTTAAAAGGTTCTGGCTGCCGCTGCGATGTTTGGGTTTGCTTGTCTACCCGGGTTGTTGTGGATGTTGCCACAGGCTGGCCATTAACAACCGCAGACGATTTGACGCCCGGTGGAGGCGGCGGTACCGGTGGGATGTGAGCCGTAGTTACCTGTGATGTTCCAACTGGACCTGTGTTTGCCATGGTTTATGTCCTTATTCAGTTTGTATGATTAATTACATCAATAAAGTATTGACTGAACATTTGGACACTTTATTTGGAGTTTTGTTCCAGTTTAATACTAATTAATGAAGTGTCAGTAACCAGAATGTGTTTTGGAATGCGTTAAGAGATTGAAATTACTATCAATAGCTCATAACGCTGTATCATAGATTGTTGGGGCTTTAATCGCTGATTTTATTCGTTAAGAAGTATTTTTGATTGAATTTGCTGAAGCCGCTTCTGTCTTAATGCTTCGCCGAGGGCTTTTCCTGTGATGTTTTCAGTCATCAAATCTCTGGCTTTAATGGATAAACAGCCAGTTAATAGTTCAATGATCTGGCTTTTTTTCAATTTAACTATTGCGCAGCTGTAGGAAAGAATCGTAATCAGGCTGATAAAGCGTTCAGGGCGGCGCAGGGCATCGGTGGCTTCAAACAGGGACATCAGGGACTCTGCATCGTTGCGGTGAATAACCGACGTAACGCTTTGGGCGTGCTCTGTGACCAGAAGGGCCATATCGGCATATTCTGAAGGTAATCGCATTCTGGATGAAACACCCTGAACCGTCAGTATGCCATTGGTTATTTCCGCTTCGGCCTGAGGCAGTAGAGGCGAGAACAGGCAGCCAAACCGGATCAGAGCAGTGCTGTTGTCCCGGGCGGCCATGTTGAGGTGCAATAAGGTCTGGTTATGAATCAGGGATCGGAACTCGGGCAGTACGGCTTTAAGAGCACCGCAGCTTTCCAGCGTTTGAAAGTAGACCGAAGGGCTTGGTTCCATCAAGGCCCTTGATGTTTCCTGCCACACTCTTTCGGGTACCAGATGGGATGCTTCGCCGTTATTCACCATGTTGCTCATTAATTCCAGCGTCTCTTCTGCCACCAGAAAGCCGAGGGGGGCAAGTCTCGCGGCGAACCGGGCAACCCTGAGGATTCTAAGAGGATCTTCCTGAAAAGCAGGCGATATGTGGCGAAGTCGGCGGTTTTTCAGGTCCTCCTGACCTCCATATGGGTCAATAATGTTCCCGTGCTGGTCCTCTGCCATGGCATTAATGGTTAAATCCCGTCTCAGTAAGTCTTCCTCCAGGGATATATCAACGGATGTGTGAAAGCTGAAACCCGCATAACCATGCCCGGTTTTGCGTTCCGTTCGGGCCAGTGCGTATTCCTCTTTGGTTTGCGGGTGAAGGAAAACCGGGAAATCCCGGCCAACCGGCTGATAGCCCAGATCCTTCATCTGCCCGGGCGTTGCACCAACGACAACCCAGTCATTGTCCTTAACAGGCAAACCCAGTAATTGATCTCTGACCGCACCACCTACCCGATAGACTTGCATAAACGAGGACTATTCCAGATATAAAAGTAAGAATTGTTTATAGCAAAATGGTGTATTTTTTTCTCTTTTTAAAATTTTATTTTAATTTTTTCATCTATAAGAGAATATTGTTTTATAAAAAGAGTTCTTTTGATGCTTTTTGAAATACTTTTCTCTGTTCAAAGCCATAAAATATCTTTAACAATGTGTTGGGTATAGAGGAAGGTACGAAAGCATTCATATCAATAGCGCCTGATGAGGCGTTTTTCCCACCCGATAAATTTATATGGACGGACTTGGGGGAAGGTCATGAGTGGTCATCAATGGGTTAATGAAGCCATCAGCAAAATTGAGGCGGATTTCCAGCGCAGTGCAGATACACATCTGATACGGCTTGAATTACCGGGAATCAACGGTGTCGAGGTGTATCTGAAAGATGAAAGCACGCACCCGACGGGCAGCCTCAAGCACCGTCTGGCGCGATCTTTATTTCTTTATGCCATCTGTAATGGTTGGGTTGATGAGAATACCACCATTATTGAGTCCTCTTCAGGAAGTACAGCCGTTTCTGAAGCCTACTTTGCCCGGCTGCTGGGCTTGCCATTTATCGCCGTAATGCCCAGATCGACCTCCATGCACAAGATACAACAGATCAGGTTTTACGGTGGTCAGTGTCACCTGGTCAATTGCTCCAGTGAGATTTATGCCGAATCCCAATGGTTGGCCAGGGAGCTGAATGGACACTATATGGACCAGTTTACTTATGCCGAGAGGGCAACAGACTGGCGGGGTAACAACAATATTGCCGATTCCATTTTTCGACAGATGCGGGCTGAGAAATACCCGGTGCCCAGCTGGATTGTCATGAGCCCGGGAACCGGAGGAACATCGGCCACCATTGGACGCTACATTCGATACCAAAAGCTGAATACCCGGTTATGTGTTGTGGACCCCGATCACTCTGTTTTCATGGACTACTACGCCAGTGGCGACTCAAGCCTGACGATTGACCAGGGCTCTCGTATAGAGGGTATTGGGCGGCCGAGAGTCGAACCATCATTTATTCCTGGTGTGATTGACGACATGCGTCGAGTGCCTGATGTGGCCGCTATTGCAACCATTCACTGGCTGGAAAGGATACTGGGTCGCAAGGCTGGCCCGAGTACCGGGACTAATTTATATGGTGCCTTGCAAATTGCTGCACAGATGAAGTCCGATGGTCAGGAAGGATCCATCGTTACCCTGTTGTGTGATCCGGGTGATCGTTATCTGGATACCTGTTATAACCCTGACTGGGTTGCTGCCCAGGTTGGGGATATACAGCCATGGATAGACGATTTATGTCGCTTGTGTGGCAAATAATACCAACCCTCCTAGGCTGCCTCCAAAATAAAACGGCCGCAGATGCGACCGTTGAGAGTTAAACGTCAGAAGATTAAACGTTGGTACCTCGCTGCCCGAGAGGTCCGTATTCCTCCTCCAATCCCCTGGCTTGAGCATTTAAGGCTTCACGAGCACCTTCAATTGCACCTCGTTTGGCCATTAAAAATACCTCCTGCATGGCATCCTGAAGTGAGGGAGACAGTCCGGATTGCTGGCCCGTTTGTTGAGTTCTGGATTGCTCACTGGTCCTGACCTCATTCGTTTGTTGGCTGGCCAGTTCTCCAGTTAACCGTTGCTGTGTTTCCGGTTTTGTAGAAGGTTGAAGGAACTCTTCGCATTTAGCGACTTGCTCGCGATGGAAATCAAGATCCCGGCGGGCATCGGCTTCCAGCCGATCCCTTGTAGGTCCCTGCTGGCCATAATGAGAAACACCTTCACCCACTAAGCTACGCATGTTTTGAATTTCGCTGTCAACTCTCTGTTCAAGAAATGAACGTTGTGGTGTTGGAGCAGACTCTTTGCTGTCAGGAGGAACGGAGCGGCTATCAAATTGAGCATGTTGAGTTGACCCGGTTACCGAGGTCTGAGGATGCGCCCCATAAGCTGGAGTCTGCACATTCCCGGGAGTTGCAGGTGTGTGCGTGGGAGCCGGGGTATATGGCGGCATTGCCGAACGGTGTGGGTCTTGTTGATGGCCTGTATGGGGTGATTGACTGCTCACTGGCTGATGGGCAGCGGGTGCAGGCGCGGGCGCAGGCGGTGCTGCAGATTGTTTCGCTCCCTGGTCAGGGGCTTTTTCCGGCGCTTTCTGCTCAGCACTCTTTTCCGAGTCAGGCGTTTTTCCTTTTTCAGCAGCTTGCTCTGATGATTTTGCTTCAGATGACTCCCGTGCATTCCTCGTATTCTTAAAGAAATCCCCCAAATTCAAGCGTTGAAAAAGGGTTTTACCGCCAGCTGATTTCTGTTCACCTTCGGCAGCTTTCTTTTCGCCTTCGGCAGCTTTCTTTTCACCTTCGGCAGCTTTCTTTTCACCTTCAGCAGCTTTCTGCTCGCCGTTAGTTTTAGCCTCTTCCGGAGTTGCAGGGGCAGTTTCTGCGGCAGTTGGCGCTCCCGCTGGAGATTGAGGCGTCATGTAACTGGTAGCAGGGTGCTGTGCAACAGAGCTGAAGGGGGGCTGACCGCCCTGTTGCTGATAGGGCAGGGCTGGAGCCCCTGTTCCGGAACCGTGTAATTGAGTTGCCGGATCATGTGTGCCGACATTATGCCCAACATAGTGGCCAGTCGGCCCGGATGGCTGTCCGGTCTGAAGCCCACCCGCTGCCGGTGGAGTGTAGATTGGTTGTGTGACCGATGGTGATAATGGGGTCGCCATTATTTAATCCTTGTTAAATTGATGGAGAAGTAGGGGGTTAAAAATTTTGCGGATCTCATTTTGCCGATATGGCGACAACATTCGACAAGTGGAAGTGTTATTGGTTCTATATCAATTAGTAATTATTTTTTTATAAAGATATACACTTTTTGGTGAACTATCGTAGGGTTTTATCAGTCTACAAAATGAGAATACATCCATGATTGATTCCGGGTGACCATTTAAGGAGTGTGGTCTCTGCTGCGAGTGCAGTAAACCTGGTATCGACGTGCAGAACTGGTGAGTATTATTCAAGTACTCAGGAAGAGCGATAGATATTCTAAATAACCAGTCAGGATCATTGGCTGCAGTCTGGTTGTTCATCCTGCACGCCCCAAATTGGAGAAAGGCAATGGAGAAGGGTATGTTCCAGGCGAAAGATGCATTCAACGAAGGTATTGTCCGGCAAAAGCCAGCTGAACTCTGGTCGATGATCTCTCCTCATTACTCCGTGGATGAGGCTTCCTGGTTACAGGAACTGGTGCAGATCCTGGATGAACAGTCCGGAGATTACCCTGAGACAGCCAGTCAGGCCACCAGAATGATTGAGCAGGTCAGGAGCAGTGACAATGGCATTCATATGATTGATGCATTGTTATTGCAGTACAGCCTGGATACCCGGGAAGGTATTTTGCTGATGTGCCTGGCCGAAGCCCTGATGCGCATTCCCGATGATCGGACTGCCGATGCCCTGATCCGCGACAAGCTCAGTGTGGCTGACTGGAAAAAACACCTGAGCCAAAGTGACTCTCTGCTGGTCAATGCCTCCACCTGGGGGTTGCTGCTGACCGGCAAGGTGGTCAACCTTGACGCCGGGGAAGATGGTTCTGCCGGAGGGGTTATTGGCAAACTGGTGAACCGGATGGGGGAGCCGGTTATTCGCCAGGCGGTTAACCAGGCCATGAAGATTATGGGGCGTCATTTTGTCCTGGGGCGGAATATTTCAGAAGCGTTAAAGAATGGCCTGAAACAACGGGAAAAGGGGTACACCTACTCTTTCGATATGTTGGGAGAGTCTGCCCTGACCATGGAGGATGCCCGGCGTTATCACGATGAATACCTGGCGGCGATCAGAGCGGTTGCTACGGAACCTGATCACGAAAACTCCCCCCGTGCCGGCATTTCCATCAAGCTCTCTGCGCTTCATCCGCGCTATGACGTGGCCCATAAAGCGCGGGTTTTCCGGGAACTGGTACCTGCACTGGTGGATCTGGTGCGCGAAGCCAGGGCGGGCAATGTAGCTATCAATATGGACGCTGAGGAACAGGATCGTCATGAGCTGTTTCTGGAAGTGTTTGAGCGGGTTTACCGACACCCGGATTGCCGTGGCTGGGGTGGGCTCGGTCTGGTGATCCAGGCGTACGGCAAACGGGCACTGCCATCGTTGTGCTGGCTTGCTGCCCTGGCCCGTGAGCAGGGAGACCGCATCCCGGTTCGGCTGGTAAAGGGAGCTTACTGGGACAGTGAAGTAAAGCTTTGCCAGCAACAGGGGCTGAGCGGTTATCCGGTTTATACCCGCAAGGAAGCGACAGATGTTGCCTACCTGGTGTGCGCCAGGTTTCTGTTATCCGAGCCTGTCAGGTCGGCGCTCTACCCTCAGTTTGCCAGTCATAATGCCCACACTGTTGCCAGTATTCTTACCATGGCAGAACGTGAAGGTGCCGCTGATTTTGAGTTCCAGCGCCTCCACGGTATGGGGGATGCACTCTATAATTTCATCCTGAGTGACCATCGTCGTCCGGTGCGTATTTATGCGCCTGTTGGCAGTCATAAGGATCTGCTGCCTTATCTGGTTCGTCGTTTACTTGAGAATGGTGCCAATTCCTCCTTTGTTCACCGCCTGGTGGATGCGAAAACCCCGGTTGCTGCGCTGGTTCAGCATCCGGTGGAGACGTTGACAGGCCGGGTTTGTTTGCAGAACGACCAGATCCCGTTGCCACCGGCTATTTACGGCCGGTCACGGAAAAACTCACTGGGTGTGAATGTGGATATTGACAGTCAGTGGCAGCCATTTCAGCAAAAAGTACAGAGCTTTATGGGGCATAAATGGACTCAGGGGCCATGGATTGATGGTCAGCTTGTACCGTCAACAGAGACCTCTGAAATAACCTGCCCCTATGACCGCTCTCAGATTGCAGGCCACTTGGGATGGAGTGATGAAACCCAGACCGGTACGGCCATTGGCATTGCTGAAGCGGCCTTTGAACGCTGGAATTCCACACCCGCAGAACAGCGGGCAGACTGTCTGGAGAAACTGGCAGACTTACTGGAGGAAAATCGTGAGGAGCTGGTGGCCCTGTGCCATCAGGAAGCTGGCAAAACCGTGCACGATGCCATTGATGAAGTGCGGGAGGCGGTGGATTTTTGCCGCTATTACGCAGGTCAGGCCCGGGAGCGGTTTTCATCGTCCATCATGATGCCGGGGCCCACGGGGGAGTCTAACGAGCTGCGGCTCTGTGGGCGCGGGGTTTTTCTCTGTATCAGCCCCTGGAACTTTCCCCTGGCTATTTTCCTCGGGCAGATTACCGCAGCGCTTGGTGCCGGGAATACGGTGATTGCCAAACCTGCTGAGCAGACCGGCCTGATTGCAGGCAGGGCAGTTGAACTGATGCTGGCAGCGGGTATTCCCGGGGATGTGATTCAATTATTGCCCGGCGAGGGTGCCACGGTGGGTCGTCAACTGGTGGCTGATGCCCGGATTGCCGGTGTCGCTTTCACCGGCTCCACGGAAACCGCCCGGTTGATTAATCAGACGCTGGCGAATCGCCCTGGCGCGATGATACCGCTGATTGCTGAAACCGGTGGTCAGAATGCCATGATCGTCGATTCCACCGCACTGCCTGAGCAGGTGGTAAATGATGTTCTTTTGTCCGCCTTTGGCAGTGCCGGGCAGCGCTGTTCAGCGCTCAGGGTACTTTATGTGCAGAAAGATATTGCTGACCGGGTGATCGCTCTGTTGCAGGGGGCAATGAAGGAGCTGTCTATCGGTAACCCGAGTTTTCATTCTACCGATATTGGCCCGGTGATTGATGAAAAGGCTCGCCAGTCACTACAGGCACATATCCAACGAATGAAACAAGAAGCCAGGCTGCTGTTTGAATGCCAACTGCCAGCAGATTGCGCTAACGGCAGCTTTGTTGCGCCGGTTGCCTTTGAAATTGACCATATTGGCCAACTGGAGAAGGAGCACTTCGGCCCTGTTCTCCATATGATTCGTTACGATGCAAAAGCGTTACCTGAAGTGATTAAGCAGATCAACAGTACCGGGTATGGCCTTACCCTGGGAATTCACAGTAGAAACGAAGTGACGGCGACGTTTATTGAGCAGCGGGTCAAGGTAGGTAATATCTATATCAACAGGAACCAGACTGGCGCTGTCGTCGGTGTTCAGCCATTTGGTGGCCAGGGGCTGTCAGGCACCGGTCCAAAAGCGGGTGGGCCAAACTACCTGCAGCGGTTTGCAACCGAACAGACGTTGTCGATCAATACCACGGCTGTTGGCGGAAACGCCACGTTGCTGTCTTTGGGAAGTGAGTCTCTGTAAGCGGCGAAAGCCCTCGTTCACATGCTATGAGGGTGTTGCGAAAGGCCTCAAAAAGCCTTGAACCACAAAGGCACAAAGGCACAAAGTTTTTTGGGTTTGCCTGAGCTGCGCTCAGCAAACAAAAAAGGCTTCCTTTGTGTCTTGGTGTCTTTGTGGTTCAATGCTTTTATACCTCCCGCAACACCCTCAAGGACCGTGGAGTAGCGAAAAGCCAGCAGCGCCTGGTTAATCCTGTGTTACCCGGTTGACCTCTTCAAGGCTGGTAACCCCTTGCAGTGCCTTCAATAGCCCCGATTGGCGAAGGTTGTTAAAGCCTTCTTTCTGGGCCTGTTCCGAGATTTCCAGGGAGTTACCTTCGGCCATAATGATCTGCTGCATACCTGGGGTGATCGACACTACCTCATAAATACCCACACGACCTTTGTAGCCACTCTTGCAGCTGTCACAGCCTTTAGGGCCAAAAATCTCGGCGGAGTCCGCCTGCGCTTCGGTAAAGCCCTCTTCCAGCAGTGTTTCTTTCGGGATTTCAACCTTTACCTTGCACTGGCTGCACAGTCTTCGTGCCAGACGCTGGGCAATAATCAGACTGACCGAGGTTGCGATGTTAAATGATGGCACCCCCATGTTCTGCAAACGGGTCAGGGTCTCTGCCGCACTGTTGGTGTGCAGGGTGGACATCACCATATGGCCGGTCTGGGCCGCCTTGATGGCAATATTGGCGGTTTCCAGGTCCCGTATCTCACCCACCATGATGATATCCGGATCCTGACGCAGGAAAGCCCGCAACGCCTGGCTGAAGTCCATACCCTGTTTGGGATTGACGTTAACCTGGTTAATACCTTCCAGGTTAATTTCCACCGGGTCCTCCGCGGTGGATATGTTTCGCTCATTGGTATTGAGAATATTCAAACCGGTATAGAGCGATACCGTTTTTCCCGAACCGGTGGGTCCGGTAACCAGAATCATGCCCTGTGGCTGGTGCAGGGCGGTCATATACATCTCTTTCTGCTCTTCTTCGTAGCCCAGGGCATCAATCCCCATTTTGGCGCTGGAAGGATCGAGGATACGAAGTACGATTTTCTCGCCCCAGAGCGTCGGCAGCGTGTTGACCCGAAAGTCGATGGCCTTGCTTTTCGACAGCTTCATTTTTATCCGGCCATCCTGAGGCTTTCTGCGCTCGGAAATATCCATGGCCGACATGATCTTCAGTCGTGAAGCAATCCTGGACCCGAGGCTGACCGGGGGACGATTGACTTCATGGAGCACGCCGTCGGTTCTGAAACGAACCCGATAGGTTCTTTCATAGGGCTCAAAGTGCAGATCCGATGCACCGCCTTTGATGGCGGACAGCAGCATTTTATTGACGAACTTCACCACCGGCGTGTCATCCTCTCCGTCGCCGCCGGAGGTTCCCAGGGCATCATCTCCTGAATCATCAACCGCACTGACTTCAAGATCTTCAAGACCGACCATCCCATCGTCGTCGGCAAACATGCCACCGGTATCATCCAGGGCAGTATCAATCATTTTCTCTAGAATTTCGGGCTCCGACAGGACCGTATGAATGGTCAGGCCGGTATTAAAGCGGATTTCATCCAGACCCTGAAGGTTGGACGGATCAGAAACGGCGGCAAACAGGTGTGAGCCCCGCTTGATCAGCGGCAGCACATTGTGCTTTCGCATCAGTTTTTCTTCGACGACGTCTTTGACGAAATGCTCTTTGTCAAAGGCTCTGAGATCGATCACTGGCAGGCCAAACTCTTCGGCAGTGGCGAGCGTCAGGGCATTACCGTTGACCAGTTTTTTTTCCAGCAGATATCGGGCGAGCGGTTTGTTGGCCTTGGCTGCAGCGGCTTCAGCGTTGTGAATGTCGGCCTCTTCCATCAATTGATCGGCCAGCAGGCGGGCAGCCAGCCCGGTCAGAGGTTTGTTTGCCATAACCTGTTTCTGTCCCTGGATATTGAATTCATTGTCAGGGCCTGATGATGTTTCACTGAACTGGCAACGGGGCATCAGCAGGCTCTTTGTAATATATCAGCATAAATGGCGGATGGTTAAGGGTGGTTTTGTGCGGGGGGATTTTATCGGCCTGGGTTTTTGCCGGGAATCGTCGGGATTTTATCGGCTTTGGTGTTGGCTGGGTATCGTGGGGCTTTAATGGGGGGGCACGGTTGATGGGGTTATCAATGATGCCCAAACTCCGTTCGTCCTGAGCGGAGTCGAAGGGCGCTCAGGGTGAACGGAGATTGTACACATCAAACTCATTGAAATGGTGGACTGGAGACTGTGGGAACCAGGCTAGAAGGTATAACCAACCGTTCCGGTAATGGTGCCTTTACGCAGAACGTTGTCGGCATCGCCACCCCAGGTCACTTTGGCCATCATATCGTCGTATTTGGCGGTCAGGCCCATGTTGATCCTTTTCTCGCCTTCTTCAAAGCGACCAGTAAAATGGGAGTTGCCATTAACGTCATGAGTAAAGCGGAAAGTGGACTCAAGGTTCAGGCCTTGCATTGCGACATCATTCCAGTTGGCACCAACCATCATGTTGTAGCCCCAGCTGTTTCGGTCGAGGCGTTCTTCCGCATTGATGCCTGATTCAGCGCCTTTTCCTAAGATTTTGCCATAGTATTCATCCTTCAGACCCGCTACTTGCTCAAACGCAGCTTCAGCAACAACGTACATCAGGTCTGTGCCAAGAACGGCACCAAATGGTTGGATGACAGATAAGGAGGCATCCCACATAGGAACTCTTTCAATGTTTTGATGCCACTGATCTGTACTCGCCATAGCACCGGTTGACTTTGAAGCCTCAAAGTCCAGACCGTTAGCAATTTTTATAAGAGCATCCGAAGCACTGCCAAGGATATCGTCTGGATGATCAAGCCAGATTGGTGCATTTTCTCTATAGGTGATTTCACCGGCAATTTGTGTATAGCCCCAGACTTTAGTATTAAAGCTGGCACCCCAGAGTTTAATGTCTTCCGGGTAAATCACTCGGGCATCAACTCCATTGGCAAGCATATTAAGAGTTGCAATGCCACCCGCAAGTCCTTGAGCTGCAGCGGGTCCTCCTAGTAATGCATTTCCGCTAACTGTTGTAAGTAAACTATTTATCGCTCCTGCAGCTGAGTTTGCAATATCAAAGCCTGTCATTGGGTCGAAACCGCCAACTAATCCAATGCCACGTGCAGTTTCGCTTTGAGAAACTTTAGCTTCAAAGAACGGAAGGCTTGAATGGTAGTTTGCGTAATATAAAGCAAATTCTGTATCAGGTAATGCCTCTGGCGTGAAGGTAAACTTCACTCCCCACTGGCCAGAATCCCTGGCTGCTTCGACACCGCCTACATTTGCCACCTTTCCATAGTCGGCAGCTTGCAGGATACCAGCTTGCTCCAATACAGCATCCTGGCCTTTCAGCCCGAAGTCCGCCAGTTCATAGTAGGCAAAATCAGAACCGGGAACAAAGAGATCTGAGCCAGAACCGTAAGTACCACGCCCTAACATAATTGAACGTTCCCAATCATATTGGGCAAAGGCTGACAGTTTCATTTCATCATTGAACTGGAGATCGGCCATCAGCATGCCCTGGGCAATGTTCAGATCGCCATCAGAGCCAGGAAGAGAAGAGAGTGCAACATCATAGGCGTTCAGATCTCTCAAACCACCTGCGTAGAAAATGGATTCCCCCCAGTTATGGGTCTGATCACCCAATTTAAGACTGAGTTTCTGACCGCCTTCAAATGTCCAGTCACCGTATAAATAAGCGCTTTGTAACTTGACCCCCCGGCCTTGATTATCTTTTACTTCATCAGACCAGCCGTTAAATGTTCCAGTCTCATCGTCGAAGCCTTTTGCAACATCCTTAGCGTTATTGGACTCCCACTTATTGCTGCCATTCATCAGTACATGGTCGTAAAAAGCCGTAGCACGACCATAGAAACCGTAGTTATCTTTTTTCAGGTCCAGCTCAGAAGTCAGCTTGAGAGCCTTGCTAACAAAGCCTTTATCAAAAGAACGATCACCGTCGTTCTCATTTTTCTCAGAGCCATCTGGCGTTTCATAGCCTTCAAGATCGTACTTGGCCCCCAAAGTAATTGTGGTATTGAGAGTCCCCTGCACTTCACCATCCATTGCCTCAAACTCATAAGCCTGGGTAGAAGCAGCGAAAAGCAGTGTACCGGATAAGACAAAACCAGCGGTTGCAGGTGCGAGCTGCAGTCGTTTTTGTGGTGTCAACATGAGATGGTGTGTCCTTGCCGTTTATTATTAGAGTTATTTTTTCCACCAATGGAGCATTCTAACGGCGCTGTAGCGCTGGTAACCCGGATTCCTTTACAGCCTTGGAACACCTGATAATAGTCCCCACTATCATCGGCTACCTGACCATATTTTGCACCGCAGTTGGCTATATATACGACGATGTTTAGAAAGTGCTCTTGGTATTATTTTTATTGTTCTGTGTTTCGGCCTGTCTATTTGTACTAAAGAGCATAGTGGTATGCAAGAAATTTATACCCGGTCTGGTCATTTCCTTCTTGATCTTTTTCCCCTTTTTTTTACAGGGTTTTTCTTCCTGTCAGAGCGAGCTGTCTGGTGGTCACCTGTGATGCGACAACGAGTACATGGTTTTCATCAGAATTCACTATCTGTCAGAGATGAATTTTTCGAATTTTCCGGGAAGATTGAGGTCCTTGATGCTTCTGCGGATTGGGAAATTCAGTTCGGGACGAATGACGGCACGGCATACGTTCTGAAGTGTTGGCACTGTGTCTGCCCTGCTGGCCAGCTTATCCAGTAACCTCAATAGATTCTCCATTGATTTCCGCTGCGCAAACGTGCAACCGGACCCCAGTTTTTTTTGAATATCTGAACCATCGGCTGCTAATTTTTCCAGATATTGTTGGTATCTTTGCCGGAGTCTGGTGTGTTTTACTGAGTTTGTTGGGGCTACCAGAAGGGTCTCTAACATTAATTCTAACGGTTCAATGAATTCAGCTAACTCTGTCGTATCGATGGTCATTGGGTCGGCACCGCTTTCCAGCAGTGTTTGAATCATTGATTTTCTGATGTTTGCGCTTTCTTCTTTATCTGTGCCTTTATACAGCAGGGTAAACCTTAATGCCGTCATCCTCTTGCACTCGCCCTTGTAGGACCAGGGCCCGGTAGTCATGTTGGGGTTGGCGTTATGAAGCAACAGGGCTTCCAGCAGATCGGACTGTCCCGCTTTTGCCGCCATGTGAAGCGGCGTCATGCTATCACCGTGATGACCGGCATCAGGAGTGGCCCCCAGTTCCAGTAGCTTGAAGCAGACATCCCACTGCTGGCGGTTTGAGACGATGGTCAGTAATGTTTGTTGTCCGGAATCACTGTCAAATAATTTATCCTTACAGCGGTAGGCTTTATCAAAAAAATAAATCAGTTCCCTGGTACTGATGGGCAGCATGGTAGGGACAAATGCTGTATCTCTGGGCTGTAAAACATGTTTTTCAACCAGAGACTTAAGGTATTCAATTTCGGTCGTGTTAGCCGGTTCTTCTGAACCAAGAACAGCTATCCCGGTTACTTCTTTTTTCTTTGGCGAATGATCTGCTTCAGCAATCTGATATTTGTACTTCATTGTTTTGGTGCTGATTACCAGTCTGTCTCCATCTTTCATTTCACTTCTGAACATGGGAAAAACGCTTGAGGGAATGATTATCTTGGCATCTTTAGCGATGTGGTAATCATAGGGATTATTGCTACTGGTGCCGTCATAGATGACTGAATTTAAAGTACCCGTTTTAGTCATATACAGGTGAGGGGGGTGATAGATCGCCCGAACGGATACACCGTTGAGAGTGGTTTTAAGGCCTGCTATATCCGGGATGAATTCACTGTCGTCGGATGCAAATCGTTTATGGTCATAATGTTTTTGATGAGCACCATAAACCCTGTCAACAGAGTCAGAGAGGAAGATGGGTTTGGTTAAATACATACGGGTAACTGGGGATTTTTCGGCCATTCAGTGATTGATCAGATAATGCCATATATATCCAATCACCAAATAACTTAGGCCATAAAACTGTTTTAAAGTTCCGTACTTTTTTTCCTATTGTGTTGTCGATAGCTGATTGCCATCAACCCGTCATTATCGTTATGGTATACGCGCAATAAATTTAATAAAAACGTTACTTTACCGAGCCTGCCTATGCGTACCTTATGTTTTCTGCTGTCTTTGCTGATCTCTGCCCAGGCGTTTTCCTGGTCCAACCACACTCTGGTCACTCACCAGATGCTGGCGACACTGCCGCCGGTTCGGGATGCTGCCCCGGTGACAGTGGAAAGTCTGGAAAGCTTTCTGCTGGCTAATGAAGAGGCGCTGGAAGCGTTTCTGGATCAGCAGGAGCAGTGGATGCAGGAAAATTTATGGCACTATGCGCCCCGTCCGCAAGATCTGGCCTTCAGGGCCACGGGCAGCAAAGACGATATTCGTACCCGCTTTGCCCATGCCATTCGTGTTAACCCAAATACCAAATGGCCTCTGTATTTACAGCTTCTTCCCGGGGAAAAACGATTGTCTCCACCCATTAAGCCGCAGTCTGTGAGCACTCTGAAGAATTTTGATCATCTGGTGTCTGTGCAGTTGGTTCAGCTGCAACCGGGGGATAAGGCCTCAGCCATTGATATCGTCACAACGGCCACGGACGAACCGGATCACGGGCTGGATATAGGCCTGTTTACCGACAGCAATACCGACTACGGCAAGATCTATGGGTTTGGTAAGCAGCCGTTTGGTAATCCAAACCTGGAATATGGTACACAGGCACCTTTCCATATGGGCTTTTACCATGAGTCATCGGTGCTTTATGCCCTGGGTGGTTTTTTAAAGCAGACGTATCCGGAGTATCGCATCCAGTCCTTTAAGCAGCTTTCCGAGTTTGCCTTCAGTCAGGGGCATGATTACTGGGGATGGCGTTTTATGGGATGGGGGCTCCACTATCTCAGTGATTTTTCCAACCCGTATCATGTGATGCCGGTACCGGGCAATAATACCGTGGCAACCCTGTGGGTTGGTTTAATGAATCTTGTGGGTTTCCCACAAGGGCAGAAAGAGGCGATCCAACTGGCATCCAACCGGCACACAGTCCTTGAAGATTTTCAAAGCCAGGTGATGAGTCAGGCTTATGCAGAGAAAAACCAGCAACACCCGACCATTCAGGCATTAACGAGACAAACAACCGCCAGAGTTTATGAGGATGATCATATTGTTACGGTCATTTCCAGGCAGGCTTATGAGAAAGCTCATGATATTCACGAGGTGCTGGAGCAGACCATGCCGGAACACTACGTTGATGATCCCATGGTGGAATATTCTGAACTGAATAACAGATCTTCGTTGCAGGCAACGGTGTTAAAGACTTCCGGGGAGGATGGCTATAACCGGCTGATAGCGGTTATCACCGATTTGCTGGGTGGGTTTTCTGAGAATGGCGCTTCCTATGTGGAGGCTATTCTGTCTGCCAATACACGCTAGTGCAGAAAAGCGTTAATGCCCGTACACCCCGTTCATCCTGAAGCTTGTCGAAGGATGGTGCCACCGTACTTCGACAAGCCCAGAACGAACGGTGTGGGTATCAACGTTTAGGAATTGTCTTTTAATAAGTTCCCGATTTCCGTTCACCCTGAGTGCTGAGCTTGTCGAAGTATCGAAGGGTCGTGCCACCGAACTTCGACAAGCTCAGTCCGAACGGAGTCAGGCAATGAAAATAGGGAAGTTATTTCCAGACAACTCCTTAGCTGCACTAGAACGATCAGCCCAGGTTGGATTGAGTCGGCAGATATTTATCCCTATAACATCGGTGAGTTTTATACCGTTGCCACCTCCGGGGCCGCTGTCCTTCCATTGATCCATTCAATTGGAAGGACAGCTTTTATCAGAAATGCTGCAAAGATTTCAAATAATGTGAAAATCACGGAACGTTCTTGCAAAGTCATAGTCCAACCTGACTAATCGATCAGAAATTTTTGAAACATCTGCTCTACTACATTAACAATAATTGAGTAAAGCTGCCTGACTCATTGTGCAAGCCTGGCTGACCTCTCTAGTTGGATTTTATTATGATACCCGCTTCATTTGAAAATTCCCTTTCGACACACTATCCAGAACAGCAAGAAGAACAAACGGCCAGTCCTACGTTCCCCCTGGTGAACATTGATTCATCGGAATTAACATCAGCACCACAAGGTATCGAGCTGCATAGACGCTCCAAAATAGAAGTGGTTAACAAATTTCCCCTGCGATACCTGCTTACCAAACCTTATCGATTGGATTTACTTCTCAGTGACAATAATCGCAAGATTGATACCTGTCGCCGTGAATTTGCAAATTATGCTGATCAGAATAATCCGTTAGATACTTATCGTAGCAACAAATCCAGGTTCAGAGATCTGGAGTCCAAAACCAATGAAAATCTTCGGTTACCCATACTCAGGCATAATAACACAAGATACGAAGCGCTAAAGACCAGAGTTGGAGAGCAAACACAGAGAATAAATGCACTTCTGGAAGATAATTTAAAGTGTGCCATCCAATCATTTTCCAATATTGTTCCCTTGCTTGACTTCGTCGAATCAGAGTTGTCTGAGTTTATGGTATTGCCCAATACGTTCAGTTCGTTACAGGAATCATTAATAACGTTATTTGACAAGGGCCAGCACCCCGGTAATGCCGAGACTCTTCGGTTGATATACCTGCTTTACTGGCGGATCAATCAGGAATCAGTGCGGGAACATGGTGAGTCAGGTGCTCCACAGGGATTGAAGGAAATACTGAGTGTCATGGCCGTCAAGACTATGGGCTGTGATCTTGATTCACTCGATACTACGGAGTCATTAAAAAAATTCGTTGAAAATAATCACTGTTATATCAGCATTCTGTCAACTTCAGGGCACAAAGCACTTGTCCAGCATTTGATAAACAGAGTAGAGCGTTTACCAAAAGAGAAGGTACGTGCTGATTCACTATTTTTACTTAATGAAAAAATGGAAAGCCTTGTTAAAGATGATGAAAAAGCAATACTCAAAAAGGCATTTTCTGTACTGTGTGATGAGGCCCAAACATTAGTTGATAGTAAGGCGGCTTTTTACAGAGTAAATATCGCTGGACTAGGCCAGGATGAGGTAGCCGAAAGAATATTCAGCAAAATGCATGCATCTATTAACAACTTTGATGATGCTCTGGAGGCATTTAAGCAATTCAGTCAATTAAGCCCCAGTATTCGTAAGGAGTTCTTTGATGGCTTATATGAAAAAGTGATGTCCTGTGTTGTCAGTGCAGATCATTTTTATCAGCTCGCCTTGAACCCTGCTTTTGATAAAGATCATAGCAAGTTATGCCTGGAAGGTTTAGCAAAGTATCCATGCCATATTGAGCTTAAAAAACTTCATAAGAATCTAATTGAAAAGAAAATCTTCCAGCAGTTTGATAAAGCTGCTGAGAAATCAGTAAATGCTTTTATTGAAAATTGTCAGTCACAGATTCAGGGGATTGTTGAATTACACGAAACCGAGTACCAGAATCAATATTGCGAAACAATCCATGAGCCAATTAAGCTCTATGATGAAAAAATTATGGAGGCCAAGGCTGCATTTGAAGATGCTGATCGGTATTTCAGAGGTGTTATCGTCAGCAGTCGTGATGATAATTACATGAAAAAATTTCAAGAAAATTTAAAAAAAGCTATTCGGCTTGTCATAGAGGCTATGATCTTAGCGCCCAAAGACGAAATGAGGGATAAAGGTGAAAAACTGATCAACTCATATTTTGATAAAGCTCACAGGGCATGGGGTGGTTATAAAAAAATGATTCGTAAGCCAAGTGAAATAGTTGAAATCATTAATAAAATCAAAGATAGTCAAACTATAGAATGCAAATATCAGAATATAAAAACCACTGCTATTGGTAATCTCGAGACCCAGTTAAACTCTGAGGTGTCAAATAAATTATGCGAAATCCATGAAAATGTGAAACGGAAAAAGGAAGAACTAAGTCTCTCATTGCAGTTGTTCCACCAGCAACTTGACAGTTATTACTCTGACTTGACTCAAATTAAGCCCACCGAAAGATATTTTCTGGTAGACGGCTTTTGGATGCCGCATCTGTATGTTGCTTTATTCCTCACTCCGGAACGTACATTCAATACGGCTTATGGATCTGATTCTGGTGAATTGCGTGTAGATCTTCCTCCGTCTACGTGTACAGAAAATTTATCCATACCCGCTTCCAGCTTTTCAGGTGATATTGATGTTGGGGATTTTGCCCGCCTGCCACTTGATATAGGCGCAGGCTTATCATTAGACAACGTTGATCTCTTTTCTGAATTAGTCGTTTCTTCGCCAGACATTGGAGACGTTGTAGATGATGTTGCTGGTTTCGATTCAGGAGGTGGTCTCGGTATAAGTAGTCTCAGCATAAGTAGTCTCGATAGAGATGGGAACAGTGGAGGTGGGCACAGTAGAGGTGAGTACAGTGGTGGCTACAGTGGAGGTGGGTACAGTGGAGGTGGGTACAGTGAAGATGAGTACAGTGGAGGTGGTTACAGCGGAGGTGGGTACAGTGGAGGTGGGCACAGTCTAAGTGATTATGATGGAGGTGATCACGGTGGCGGCGGTTTTGGTGGAGGCGGTTTCGGTGGGGATGATTGATTGCTGAGGTGATTACAACGTAACCCTATAATACCCCTTACTTAGAGATCAATAGCTGTTTTAAGCGAACGGGTTCCGGAGTTTTTCAGGGAAATCGCTGATCAATTTGGCTGTACTGTACAAAAAACAACCAGAGTTTTGTGAGGCTTGAAAATAGTGCGGTGCAGTCAGTTATCCACAGGTCATTCAATGGTTTGATCAATGAATCTGTTGATGACTAAAGATTGAGCTATATAATCAGAAATAGTTATTCACTTTTATCCATCAAAAAATAAGCCCGGAACTTGCCGGGCTTATTTTTTCAAGTGTTAAGAGGGCAGGGTGAGACCGCTTCCTTATCAGTGACGGGTTTCACTGGCGGGGAGAATGTTGGGATGATCCAGCCAGTCTTCAGGGTTGTCATCAATGGTATCTATGGCTTCTGCTTCTTCAAGCTCTCCTCGTGTCGCCAGCACAGCCAGCTCTTTGGCAAATTTTTGCAACAGGTTAATAACATCATCACGATTACTGTTCAGGCTTTCATCGATTTCAATACTGAACAGAGGAGAGGCGTCATCCGCAAGCTCATCCTCTTCCTTGCGAACAAGGACCATGTGCAGGCCGGAAAACTCGTCATCACTGACTTCGGCCAGTTTAAAGGTAATAGACTGTGCTTCTCGAAGAATAGACAGCAGTTTCAGGGCTTCGGCAGCACTAAGATCTCCGGCATCTACACGGGCTTCAACGTACTCTCTGGCAGAAAGGCCAGAGGCAATGTAGTTATCTACCAGATCTTGAATACTCTTGTACTTGTTTTGGCTCATAGACCCTCCTGAAAGCTGTTTCAGCGGATGCCTGACCCGTTGTTTGTCAGGCGCCAAGGCCAGATTCACCAGAGCCACGGGGCGTTCTCAATTAGCCATGAGACCAGTACTTCAAACGTGTATTCAGACATGGCCATTTGCCTGATTGAGAATGTCCTCTGACACTGATTCCTGTTTCCAGTGTACCTGATTAGCGATGAATGTATAGGGAATAATACTGATGAAGTTAAAGTGGTATAACTATAGTCTCGTGGTCAAATTGGCCTGGGCTTTTACAGGTCAGCTGTTTTTTTCTCTCTGAGCTGATTGATCAGGCTCTTTTGTTTTAGATGGTGCTTTCAATCTTTGGGGTGCCTGTTAGCAAAGTATGAACTTGTACAGACTTAACCTGAACCTTTTGCCGGGCCTCAAGGCGTTACTCGATACTCAAAGTGTTTCCCTGGCTGCGAAGCAGATGCATGTTACCCAGTCCGCCATGAGCCGGACCCTGGCTCAGTTGCGTGAAGCACTGAATGATCCGATTCTGGTCAGGCAGGGCAACCGTATTTTTCTCTCCGAAAAAGCGCTGGCGTTGAAAGACGACGTGAACCGTGTGGTGACGGAAGCCAGCACCATATTTGAGAACCAGCAGTTTGATCCCTGGATTACCGAAAAAAACTTTACCATTGCCGGGACTTATATTGTTCTTGAGCAAATCCTGCCGCAAATCCTGCACCAGTTCTGGAAACAGGCACCGCATTTTAATTTTGAACTGTTACAGTTCAGCCCGCAGTTGGATAAAAAGCTGGAGGCCGGTCAGGTCGATCTGGTGCTTGGGTACGTTGGCAAGCCACCTGCCGGTTTCAGTTATGAGCTATTAATGGAGGATAGTATCTGTGCCCTGGTGCATGAGGATCATCCTCTCGTTGATCAGGAGGTGACCATTGAAGACCTTGAACAGTACCCGGTGATTCGCCACTCTTCGTGGATGGGAAGTCCTCATTTCATCAGGGACTACCTGGAAGGCCTCAGTGAGAATATCCGGGTGGTTGCGAAAACACCCAATCTGCCTATCGGTTTGCAGCTGGTAAAGGACACCCATCATATTCTGATCACAATGGAGAGAGCGGCTCGTTACAATACTTATGTCCAGGATATGACGATGAAAACCCTGCCCGGTAAACCTCCCAGAGTCAGCTACTACGTAGTGTGGCCGGAGTACTGGGAGCATAACCGGGCGCATCGCTGGTTCAGGGAGTTCATCATTAATCGTTTCCGTCTCAAGTTGAAAGAGATGGAACGACAGGAGGCTATTATCAATGGTGAAGTGGATGTGCTGACTCACTGAACTCGCCGGTAAGAGCATGATTCATCCGGCCAGCCTCCTGGCCAGGCTGGCCGGGTGTATCAATAGCTGCCGACATCAGTATTGGACGTTGTATCAATGCATCTCAGTGCCAGCACATCATGGAGTTTCTCAACCTGGGTCATCAGAAGATGCACAGGTCGTGAGCTGGAAACAGTCATGGATAACTCAATTTTGCCACCGCAGCGGGAAGGCGTCATGCTCATGGTGTTCACAGTAAAGCCCCGGTGTCTGATAACTCTGAGTATCCGCTCCACTACATCAGGTTGTTGATGGCATTGCAGGTATAACTGGAAGCTCATGAGTGTTGCTCCAACATTTCATGGTTAGCGGCTCCCGGTGGTACCAGGGGCCATACGTTTTCCATGGCATCAATGCGCACATGGAGCAACCATGGGCCACTCACACTCAACATCTCATCCAGGGCTGACGTTACCTCATTCCGATGGGTGATGGTTCTGCCACCAATACCAAAGGCCTTGGCCAGCGAAATAAAGTCCGGGTTATCGGAAAGATCGGTTTCGCTGTAACGGCCCTGATAAAACAGCGCCTGCCACTGGCGAACCATGCCCAGCTTCTGGTTATCCAGCAGGACTATTTTAATCGGCAGCTGTCTTCTTTTTATGGTGTTCAGCTCTTGAACATTCATCATAAATGAACCATCACCGGATACCAGAATAACGGTATCATCCGGCCGTGCCATGGCAGCACCGATGGCGGCGGGCAGACCAAAGCCCATGGTGCCCAGACCCCCACTGGTCAGGTGATTACGGGTGTGGTGAAAAGCCATATGCTGGGCAACCCACATTTGATGCTGCCCGACATCACAGCTGATAATGGCATTATTCGGCAGCTGTCGGGATAGCTGGTTGAGCATAAGGGGCGCATAAATCGCCTCACCGGGTTTGTCGTATCGCCATTGATGTTCTTCTTTGAGTCGCTGACAGTGGCCGGACCAATCGTTGATGGGTAAAGCGATGGACAGTTCTTTCAGTATCCAGGGCATGGGCTGATGAAAGACGACATGTGCCGCTCTGCGTTTGTGCACTTCAGCCGGATCAATGTCGATGTGGATAACTTTTGCATCAGGGGCAAACGTGTCCAGCTTGCCAGTCACCCGGTCATCGAAACGGGCACCCACAACAACCAATAAGTCACACAGTTGTACTGCCGTGTTCGCCGCCCGGTTGCCATGCATCCCCAGCATGCCAAGATAGGCCTCGTTGTCTGGAGGTACAGTACCAAGCCCTTTCAATGTGCAGACACTGGGCAGGCCGGTCATTTGCAGAAAATGGCGCAACGCTGGTGTGGCACCAGCCATATTCACACCACCACCGATATAGGCGATGGGGCGGGATGCTGAGCGCATAAGTTGCAGCGCTTGATCAACGCTGTTATGGGCTGCCTGATCAGGGTGAAAACTGTTCTCAATCAGGTCGAGTGGTGGCTGCCAACTGGCGGGAGCCTGTTGTATATCTTTGGGAATATCCACCAGGACAGGGCCCGGTCGTCCGGAATTGGCCAGAGTAAATGCCTGATGAAGGGTTTGGCAGAGCCGGTCCGGCTCTGTCACCAGGAAACTGTGCTTGGTGCAGGCCATGGAAAGCCCCAGCATATCAATCTCCTGAAAGGCATCGGTACCCATGGCACTGGTGGGTACCTGGCCGGTAATGGCAACAATGGGGACAGAGTCCATCATGGCATCTGCCAGGGCAGTGATCAGGTTGGTTGCGCCAGGGCCTGAGGTGGCAATACAGACACCGGTTCGCTGGCTTGAGCGGGCATAGCCAATAGCGGCGAAACCGGCTCCCTGCTCATGGCGGCAGAGCAGGTGCTCAACAGGGGCGTCAAGCAGGGTGTCATACACCGGCATAATGGTGCCGCCGGGGTAACCAAAAACGGTATCAACACCGTGGTGAACCAGGGTTTGGACGATTGCTTTAGCACCATTCATATCGATGATCCCCCGACTGCCAGATGTTGAGGGTAATAGCTGTAGATAGAATGACAGGCACGATAATGACAGATAGCACGATCAGGTTAAGCATGACTTTTCTCCTTTATCAGGTATAAAAAAACCCCCGGACCTTTCGGTGCGGGGGTTTTGTAACAGCTGTTTATTCAGCCCACAAAGCCACCCGCGGTGATAATAATCACCACGATAAGAATGACTGGTTGGTTCAGGGCTGAAGGCGTCATAGGTTTATCAGTTTTAAATGTTTAATGTACAGGTTTTATAGCACAGCATTATTTGCAGTGCCAGAAACTCAGAGGCATGATCACCATGAAGGTCACTATGAAAGGCCATGACGACACTCAATCCACTGTGCTGGATGTTGATAATCTCCGGCAGCAGTTTCCCCTGTTGTCACAGACCGTGCATGGCTATCCGCTGGTCTACCTGGACAATGCGGCAACCACACAGAAGCCGGTGTCAGTTATTGAGTCGCTAGACCGCTATTATCGGGAGCAGAATGCCAATGTGCATCGGGCAGCGCACTTCCTGAGTGCCTGCACGACCCATGGGTTTGAAGCCGCCAGAGAAACCACCCGCCACTTTATTAATGCCCGTTTTACGGAAGAGATTATCTGGACCCGGGGAGCGACTGAAGCCATCAATCTGGTGGCCAGCAGCTGGGGACGAAGCCAGCTGAAGGCTGGCGATGAGATTATCCTTAGCCGCCTTGAGCACCATGCCAATATCGTTCCCTGGCAACTGCTGACTGAAGTCACCGGGGCAACCATCAGGGTGGTTGAGCTGGATGATGCTGGCAATCTGGATATGCAACAGTTCCGGCAATTGCTGTCGGATAAGACCAGGCTGGTGGCAATGACCCATACCTCCAATGCCATTGGTACGATCACCCCCATTAAAGAGGTTATTGAGCTTGCCCATCATGCCGGTGCCCTGGTTCTGGTGGACGGTTCTCAGGCTGTTGCTCACCAGAAAGTGGATGTTCAGGCGCTAGGGGCGGACTTTTATGTGTTTTCCGGCCATAAGGTCTACGGTCCTACGGGTATCGGTGTGCTGTACGGGCGAAGGGAACTGTTGGAAAACATGCCTCCCTGGCAGGGCGGTGGTGAGATGATTGAGCATGTCAGCTTTTCCGGCACCCGCTTTAATCGCCTGCCGTTCAAATTTGAGGCAGGAACCCCCAATATTGCCGGTGCCATTGGTTTAGGCAAAGCACTGACGTTTTTAGCGGATATTGATGTTGCCGCCATGCAGGCCCATGAACATCAGCTGCGTCAACTGGTGGAGGAGGGATTAAGCCAGATAAGCGGTATCCGTCTGATTGGTCAGGCAGAGTGGAAAGCGCCCGTCGTGTCGTTTGTCTCCAGTGAGCATCATAATCAGGACATCGGGCTGATGCTTGACCAGCAGGGGATTGCCGTGAGAACCGGGCATCATTGTGCCATGCCCTTGATGGAGGGCCTGAACCTCAATGGAACGGTCAGAGCTTCTTTTGCGCTCTATAACACCATCGATGAAGCCAGGGCTTTTGTGGATGCCATGGACAAGCTCCACCATTCACCGCTGTATATTGCTCACCCTGAAATGAACAGTGATCAGGATGAAGAGCCGGGCAAGACGCAGGCAATGATCAGTGCAGCAACTGACCTGCCAGAGATCTTTGGTCAGCAGGCTCCGAACCTTGCCACGATAACAGAACGGTTGAATGGGCTTTCAGGCTGGCAGGAACGTTACCGCCAGATCATGCTGCTGGGCAAAGAGCTGCCTGTGCTGTCGGGGGAATGGAGAAGTGATGATGCACGACTTCATGGTTGCGAAAGCAGCGCCTGGCTGCATCATCACTATGACGATGAAACCATGCGCCTGTACTTTATCGCTGACTCCGATGCGAGAGTGATCCGGGGGCTGATAGCCATTGTTCTGGCGGTATTCTCAGGGAAAACACCGACAGAGATTGAACAGGAAGATATTGACCTGTGGTTCCGTGAGTTGGATCTGTTCAATCATTTAAGCCCATCCAGGGGCAATGGGCTTAAGGCGATTGTCAGGGAGATTCAGGCGGTTGCCCATCGTTATCGATAGCGCCAAGCGACTATTCAGGCAGTCTATTCTCGGACAGCCTCCTAGTTCTGGTCAACTTCTCAATAATTCGCGCAGCCGCAGCAAAACCGAAGGTCGCAGTCACTGCGGTGGCCGCGCCAAAACCACTGGCACAGTCCATTTTCATTGAGCCTTCACCGGTGGGTTTGGTCTGGCAGATGGTGCCATCAGCCTGTGGATAAACTGCCTGCTCGGTGGAAAACACACAGTCTACCCCAAACTTTCGTTTGGTATTCTTGCTGAAGCCATGACGGTCACGAAGCTGGTTGCGCACTTTTCTTGCCAGAGGATCGTGCCAGGTTTTGGTCAGATCGGTGATCTGAATCCGGGTTGGATCCATCTGTCCGCCAGCACCACCAGTGGTGATGATTTTGATTTTGTGACGTTTGCAGTGAGCGATCAGCGCCGCCTTAACCCGGAAGCTGTCGATGGCATCCAGCACATAGTCAAACTCGCTGGTGATCAGTTCCTGAAGATTATCTTCTGTAATAAAGTCTTCAATGGTCTGACACTGACACTCGGGGTTTATCCGGGTAATGCGTTCGGCAATCACCTCAACTTTTGAGCGGCCAATGGTGTCCGTAAGCGCATGCAATTGGCGATTGGTGTTGGTTATACAAATGTCGTCCAGATCGATCAGGGTGATGTTACCCACCGCCGTTCTGGCCAGGGCTTCTGCTGCCCAGGAGCCAACACCACCGATACCGATGACGCAGACATGGGATTGACGAAGCTGTTCAACAGCACGGTTGCCATACAAGCGGCGAATACCGCCGAACCGGTCATTGAAGCTGTTGCTGGGGGAAGAGGCTGCTGGCATTGGAAACGACTGAGATATAACATTAGCCGCCGATTATACAACCCAAAGTGGCATTGTTTTAATCAAATTTTGCCCTGCTTTGAATCTGAATGACCTGCCATCAATGGAACCTAATAATTATTTTGAGGTCAAACTGCGGTATTTATTGTCCAAGTGAGCGGGGCTTAACTCTGAAAGCAGCAACATCAACCCACCACCGCTCAGAGCCTGCTCGCCGCGCTGACCGGCAAGCCGGGCCAGGCGTGGTTCCTGACCGTGCCGGAACCGCATTTAATGGTAAAAGAGTCTCATATAATTGGCCCTATAGAAGCACAGCCAGCATCCGGGGTAGCGGCAAATCTATAGAGGATGCCTTTTGGAATAAAGAACCATTACATGGACGTCAAATCACCTCGGCTGATGTGCTTTCAGCCTTTGAAAAAGATACAACGTCCCTCAGAAGTGGGTTCTTCCTGCAAAAACTTTGCTTGCAGAACATACTGCTAAACAACAGAAAAGTTACCCCGGATGAGGTTATTCAAGAATTCAACCGAGATCCGGATCGACATTATAAATACAAATTAGCGATAGTGCGTTTCAAAGAGGAGTGTTGTCTGAGGGGGCTGCCGCTGAAGGGTCAGCAAGTCACAACGAATGCCGTGGTTCAGGGGTTTCAGTCAGTCAGGGCAATATTGGACCTGGCGCGCTTTAAGGAGTTATGTTGCCTGAGAGGCCTGGCGTTGAATGGCCAGCAGGTTACACCGAACGAGGTGGTTCAGGATTATCAGGCCGCCAGGGCAAACTTAGAGCTGGCGCGCTTCAAAGCGGAATGTTGTCTTAAAGGGGGGGTGGTGAATGGCCAGAGGATCCTTCCGGATGAGGTGGTTAAGGACTTTCCGGATAATCCGAGAGGCAAACTGGGGCTGGCCCGCTTCAAAGCGGACTGTTGCCTGAATGGCTTGGCGTTGAATGGCCAGCAGGTCACTGCGGATGAGGTGGTTAAGGATTTTCAGGCGGTGGGGGTATTTCTGGAATTAGCGCACTTTAAGGAACAGTGTTGCCTGAGGGGCCTGACGTTGAATGGCCGGGAGGTCACACCGGATGAGGTGGTTCAGGGTTTCCCGAATAGTCCGGAAGGCAAACTGGGGATAGCACGCTTTAAGGAAAAATGTTGCCTGAGGGGGCTGCTGTTGAAGGGGGGGCAAGTCACAACGGATGAGGTAGTGAAAGATTTTCAGGCCATCAGGGCAACACTGGAGCTGGTGCACTTTACGGAGCAATGTTGTCTGAAGGGTCTTGCCTTGAATGGCCACCAGATAACGCCATATACGGTGATTAAGGGTTTTCAGTTTATCGGGGCAACTCTGGAACTGGTCCACTTTAAAGCCGAGTGCTGCCTGAGAGGACTGGTGGTGAATGATCGGCAAGTTACACCGGCTGAGGTGGTTAAGGCTTTTCCGGAGAGTCCGGAAGGCAAGCTGGGGATAGCGCGCTTTAAGGAACAATGTTGCCTGAGGGGCTTGCTGTTGAATAACCAGCAGGTGACACCGGACGCCGTGATTAAGGATTTTCCCGATAGTCCGGAGGGCAAACTGGGCATAGCGCGTTTTAAGTCACAATGTTGCCTGACGGGGCTGCTGTTGAACGATCAGCAAGTCACACCGCAAGCAGTAATCAAGGACTATGAACGCGGTGGCTGGTGGCTCGAACGCGCTATTTTTTATGCCCAGCTGGCGCTGAATGCAAGAGAATTGAATGGCAGCCTTCTGGATAACCAGAAAGTATTGGAAGCATTTAATAAATTACCCGGGGATAATTCTTCAAGGCAAGTCAGGTATCTGATACAAAGGTTGAAACACCCCGAGCAATACCATGAAACCAATGAAGCCCGCGAGATACTTCAAACGGCCTGGCAAATCTTAAACAACGTATCAATCAAAGACGATGAGCAATATCGACTTCAATGTCTTTTGCAATTCATGGCTATGTACCATGAGCTGCCAATTGATGGTCAGAGAGTGTCAGCAGAACAGGTATATCGATCCCTCACACTGCTGCGGAGTTCCTTTCAGAATTCACGCCTGCATTTCTTCTTCCTGTCACACTGCCATATCACGAGACAGTCTGTTAATGGACGGCATATCCATAAGGGGCAGGTGCTGGAATGCCTGCAAAGTTTTCCGGCAGGAACCGCTTTGCGCCATGCTTTAGGCTTCTGGTTTGAACAAAGCATCTGTGAAGCCAATTTAATGGAAAATATACTCCACAACCTGAAAGCTGTCGTTCCTGCAAGATGGGACAGTGATGGTGTTTACCGATACGCAATCTCTGCCAGTCAACACAGCTCCGCCGCCGCGGCAGTTGCTGGCAGTGGGGCTCTGCAATCTTCGTCAAAACAATGGTTAAGTGTCGGCGAACCGGGGCTCCCCGACATTCAGTTTCCCCGGTTACATGCGCTAAAGCTGAAAGCATTGGAGATTATTGAGGAAGTTAATAGTTTGTATGCTGATCCACCCATCCTGATTACCGGTTCATACGCGCGCTTTTTACAGAACCGCTGCTCATTATTTATCGATATTGACATTCAATGCACGTCAGACGAGTCTGCCAGAAAACTCCTGGAAAAATTGCAGGCACTCAACACCGACAGTGATACAGACATTCCCCAAAGCATCGTCATTTGGGCAATTCCGGGGTGTCAGGCGACTAAGCAACCAAAAGTCTACAATGTTCATCTAAATTACGGTGATCTGGGTGCCAAATTAATGGGGCTTCACATCAGTGTTGATACCGGGGTGACCCATGAGAAGGCAGCACAAATGGCCGCTCCTGGTGTTGAGAGAACGTTCAGCGATTTGTCGTTTGCTGAACAAACCAGATCCCTGAACGATATGCTGGTATTCCTCGTTGATTACCTTGATCTGCTGACCGTGGAATTCCAAAAAGGAGCAGTATATGAATTACCTGAAACCCTTCTTTTTAATAACCCCAAAAACCCTGATGAGCGTATTTATGGCTTGCTTACCTGTGCTCTGATGTCCCTGAGTTACGCCAGGGAGTTTATTGCCCGGCACTCTTCTGGAGGCAAACCCGACTTACCGCCTGACTCGCTTCAAGAAGCATATCAACGCTTGCATACACTCACTGCAACTCTGCAAACGCAACTGAATAGCCACGCTTATCGTGATGATTTTGAGCAAATAGTGAAAGGCTTGCTACCGACAATTCAGACTGAAAGTGATGACGATATCGAACGGAAGGACTTGATCAAATTAGTGCTTGAAATGTTGCAGCTTCCCGGGGAGGCGCAATGAATCTTGCAATAAAAAAGCCAGACAACTGTCTGGCTTGACCGTGTATCAGTGTGTACGCTTAACTTTGGTTTTCTTTGGTCAGATCAGCGATTTCTTTCAGGCGTTCCAGTACTTTCTGGTTGATGGAGCCTTTTGGATAATTGCCTTTGCTGTTCATAACGCCCGGACGATGGCCGGTCAGCAGCTCAAGTGCCTCTTCAACATGAGAAACCGCATAAACATTAAACTTCTTGGCTTTTACCGCATCTACTACCTTGCTGTGCAGCATCAGGTTCCGAACGTTCGCCTGAGGGATGATTACCCCCTGCTCACCTGTCAGACCCCTGGCATTACAGAGATCAAAGAAACCTTCGATTTTCTCGTTAACACCACCAATGGCCTGAACTTCGCCGTGCTGGTTCATGGAGCCGGTGACGGCATAGCATTGCTTGATCGGAGTATTGGTCAATGCTGAGAGCAGACAGCAAAGCTCAGCCATAGAGGCGCTGTCGCCATCGATATAACCGTAGGATTGTTCCATCGCCAGACTGGCAGAAATCGCCAGTGGGAATTTTTGCGCATAACGGCTGCCAAGATAACCGGTGAGGATCATAACCCCTTTAGAGTGTATGGCCTGACCCAGGGCGACCTCCCGCTCAATATCCACAATACCCTGGCTGCCGGGATAAACCGCTGCGGTAATCCGGGCAGGAGAGCCAAAACAGGCATCTCCCACAGAGAGCACGGTTAAACCATTGATCTTACCAATCTGCTCACCGTCAGTATCAATCAGAATGCTGCCTTCCAGCATATCATCCAGAATCTGCTTACTGACCCGGCCAGTACGCTCGGCCTTAGCATCCAGCGCCCGGTCAATGTGCTCGTGGTTGATTTTACGGCCATTGCCGGTGCGTCGGATAAAATCAGCCTCGGCCAGCAAGTCGAAGAGTTCGCCGATTTTTGCCGACAGTTGAGTCTGGTTTTCGGTCATCCGGGAGCTTTGTTCGATCATCCGGGCAACCGCCGATGCAGACAGTGGTGGATAGTTTTCATCGTCTGCCCGGTTTTTCAGCAGCTGGGCAAACGCCTGAACGGTTTCAGGGGAGCGTGGCAGCTGGTCATCAAAGTCCACCAGTACCCGGAACATTTCGTGGAAATCCGGGTCGAGCTGCTGAAGGATGTAATAGATATCCCGGGAGCCAACCAGAATCACCTTCACATGCAGTGGAATAATTTCCGGGGTGAGGGTGATGGTGTTCATCAACCCCATCTCGGAGTAAGGGGATTCAATTTTCAACTGCCGCTCTTTCAGCGCCCGTTTCAGGGCTTCCCAGACGAAAGGCTCTTCCAGCAGCTTGTTGGCTTCCAGCAATAGATAACCACCATTGGCCTGGTGCAGAGAGCCGGGGCAGATCTGACGGAAGTTGGTTACCAGGGCTCCCATCTCACTGGCGTATTCGATGCGGCCAAAGAGGTTCTTGTAGTTGGGATGAGACTCATAAATAACCGGCGCAGCGGCATCGTTCTTATGGCCGACCACCAGGTTGGGGGCGTAGAGTTCTTCTAATGCTGATCGTTTGCTGGCATCTTCTTTGGACTCCATTGCCCGTTCATCCGCCAGGTATTCAATTACCGTTCTGTGCAGGTGCTGTTTGACGGCTTCCAGGTAATCCAGAACATTCTGCTCTTTGCTGTATTTTTTCAGCATAGGCTTCATCAGGGGAGCCAGAGCCTGGTCAATGGTGTCCTGATTCAGATCCTGCAACTTTTCGTTGGATTCCCGTTTCCACTGGGGCAGTTCCACCAGAGACTCATTGAGTTTGGTTTCCAGTTCACTGATATCGTTATTGAACTTTTCCCGCTTTTTATCCGGCAATTGCGCGAACTCGGTTTCATCCATCGCCTTACCGCTGGACATTGGCGTGAAGCTCAAGGCACCGGTATCCCGGTACAAGGCGATATCCCGCTTCAGCGCTTCCTGTTCAATTTGATCAATGGCCTGGTCATAACGTTTATTAAAGCTACGCTCAATGGCGCTTTTCTTTTGTTGATAAGTGGGGTTTTCAAACGCCGCCGGGAAGGTCATCAGCAGTTTATCAATAAAACTCTCAAAGTCCTTCTGCAGGTCACTGCCCAGACCGGCGGGTAACTTCAGGGCTTTCGGCTCACGGGGGTTATCAAAGTTATTGACATAGGCCCAGTCATCCGAGGAGCTCTGTCGCTTGGCTTCTGTTTCAAGGTATTTACGGAGGTAAGACATCCGGCCTGTTCCGGACTCGCCCATGACATAGATGTTATAGCCCGAGCGGTGCATGGCGACACCAAACTGAATCGCACTGGTAGCTCGCTCCTGACCCAGGATACCGACGTAATTTTCCAGCTCTTCTGTGGACTTGAAACCCAAATCCTTCACTGGTTGCTTAGCAATAAGCTGATTCGCTGTTAGTTTGAGTTTTTTCACAAGTCTTGCCATTTCCCGCAAATTGCTTACACCATAAGAGTGGAGTGAAGCTTTTGTTATATAAATGACGCTTTTTGAGCCATACTAGGAGGCTGACCGAGAATAGACTGCCCTACTGCGGTTGCGATAAATTGGTCTAAAAATTCCTGCTTCTTCGTCAAATAGCCCCGCTATTCTCCTCAGAATCAGAAATTTTTATCCTCAATTTCTCGCAATCCTCGCTACGGGGACGCCCAGTCGGGCGCTATTCTCGGACAGCCTCCTGGACATCCCGCTGAGCTCAAAACGAAACGTCAACAGGCCCTATGGTACTCTCATTAGAATGGTTTGTCGGCCTTGAGACCAGTGTGTTGAACTGAGAATCTATAAATTACACAGTGATTTTAGTGTGGTCAGAGGCTGCAGAGCTTTTTTATGAACGTCTGGAAAAAATGGCTGTCTATTACTTTTATAGCTTTTGGAATTAACCAGGGTTTTGCGTCCATCAATGATGACCTGGATCGACTGATCTCCACATTACCACCCGGGCATATTCATTCCATAAAAGTTATTGAAGCTGAAACCGGAAAGGTGCTGTTTGACCGGAACAGCCGCTTTAACTTGCTGCCAGCAAGCACGGTCAAAGCCATCACGGCTATCTCGGCTTATCGGGTGTTGGGAGAAGAGTATCGGTACCAAACCCGCTTGCTGGGTAACAAACCCCTGGCAGGGGCAAAGGAATATGCCGGAGACCTGGTGTTAACCTTTTCAGGCGACCCATCGCTGACCAGGCATGACCTTTCTGAGCTACTGGGAAAACTGATTAATAAAGGTGTAAAAGTAATACGCGGCAATATCTGGCTTGATGGTTCTATATATAGTGGTTATCCAAGAGCTGGTGGTGCAAGTTGGGATGACCATAATATCTGCTTTGCCGCGCCGGTCAGTGCCATGATACTGGATCGTAACTGTTTTTTTGGCTGGCTGGTGCCTTCTGGAACAGAGGGGCAGTTGTCAAAGATGGTTTACGATGAGCCACACTGGCAGCTCTCTGTTGATAATCGCATAGCGATTAGAAAACCTCAGGCCCATGAGCCAGACGGGTGTGTTCAGGAAGTGTGGCCATCATCAAACCATGAGTACCGCCTGGAAGGGTGTATTGCCCCTGATGCCAAACCCATGCGCATGGCATTTTCAGTGCGTGATCCGGAGCGGGCTGCCGCAAGGTTTGTTGAGTCTTTTTTGCAGGCAAACAACATCAGGCTTGAAGGCAGGGTTGTGGTTGAGAAACCACAGGGGGATTTTACCTGGCTTATGGCCAGTCATCATTCTGCGCCGGTGCCCGATCTTTTACAGCGAGTGCTGGATAAGTCAGACAACCTGTACGCTGATAGCCTGCTGAAAACCATAGGGTCGTCGGTAAAGGGTGAAAAGGGCTCTTACTCTTCAGGCACAGAGGCGGTTCTGGCTATGTTACGGGAAGAGGGCGTTGACTTGACCAGGGGGCGATTGGTGGATGGTTCAGGGTTGTCCCGATATAACATGCTCAGTGCTGATGACTTTACTGAAGTGTTGCAAACCGGTTGGAAAAGCTGGGGGGAGAATGCACCCTGGCTGGCCTCACGGGATGATGAGCGTAGCTGGCTAAAGACTGGTTATATGAGTGGGGTAAACAGTATGGTGGGTTATGCCTTTCCGGAAAATAACTCACCTTTGATATTCGCTGTACTGCTGAATGGGCTGAGACCTGTTCAGCCAGCGACGAATGAAGAGGTAAGAGCCTTTCATCATGAAATCAGGCTGTTCCACCGGGCATTTCTTGAGCGACTGACGGACACACAATAAAGAAGGCATCAGCTTGTTGGAGGGTTGTCGTATATTGTTCTGAAAATTAACGGATGAAGTATTGCCTTCGTCCGTTTTCTCTTTATAATACGCGGCTCTTCCCAAGGCATTCCCAAAAGATTGTCAGAGATCAGCAGAATAAATGTTCATTGCTGACCGGGAAGTGCGGTTTGAAAATGGGTTGTTTGGAGATGAACGAAAAACAACCGGTTGACAAATCAAGCTGGCGCGGTAATACGCGCCTCCGCTGACAGGGCTTCGGGCAACGTTAGCGAGTTGGAAAGCTTCTGAAAAATGATCGCTTGACAACGAAAGCCGCCACGGTAAGATAGGCGGCCTTGCTGATCGGCACTGACTGCTGAATCAGCGATTAAATCACCACGATTTAATCAGTTCTTTAACAAGATATCAGACAATTCGTGTGGGCGCTTGTGCGATTGCATCGGTTAATCAGCTTCGGCTGAAAACACTTTAAGATGCTTAATTGATCAAGCGAACATACCT